>CBDFAU010000011.1:0-60252 GCA_965245755.1 Streptococcus mitis
TGTAAACTGCCCCAAGAGCTGGCTGGTCATAGGCTGTAATCAGCTTGGTTCCCACTCCCCAGACATCAATCTTAGCCTTTTGCATCTTGAGGTTGAGGATAGTATTTTCGTCCAAATCATTAGAAGCATAAATCTTAGCCTCTGTAAATCCAGCCTCGTCCAGTTGCTGACGAACTTTCTTGGAAATGTAGGCAATATCCCCAGAATCAATCCGCACACCCATAAAGTTAATTTGGTCACCCAGCTCACGAGCCACCTGAATAGCAGCGGGTACCCCAATGCGAAGGGTGTCATAGGTGTCCACAAGAAATACACAGTTTTTGTGGGTCGCAGCATAAGCCTTGAAAGCCTCATAATCATTGCCATAAACCTGCACCAAGGCATGGGCATGAGTCCCCAAGACAGGAATGTCAAAGAGTTTACCAGCGCGCACGTTGCTGGTTCCATTGGCGCCACCAATCACCGCTGCGCGTGTTCCCCAGATAGCCGCATCCATTTCTTGAGCCCGACGTGTCCCAAACTCCATCAAGGGTTCATCTTCAATAACCGAGCGAATACGAGCTGCCTTAGTCGCCACTAAGGTCTGGTAGTTGACGATGTTCAAAAGAGCCGTTTCGACCAATTGACATTGGGCTAGAGGACCTTCCACCTGCACAATCGGTTCATTAGCAAAAACCAAGTCCCCTTCTTGGGCAGAACGAACGGTCAACTCCAACTTGAAATTGCGGAGGTAGTCCAAGAATGCCCCATGATAGCCTAGCGACTCCAAATAGGCAATATCACTATCTGAAAAACGCAGGTTTTCAAGATAACTCACAATTCTTTCCAAACCTGCAAAAACCGCATAGCCATTCTTAAAAGGCTGCTGGCGGAAATAAACCTCAAAGACCGCCTTTTTATTGTGAATCCCTTGGTCAAAGTAAACCTGCATCATGTTAATCTGGTACAAGTCCGTGTGCAATGTCAAACTATCATCTGGATACATACTTTTCCTACTTCCTTAACTAGAAACCCATGAAAATTTTCAAGAACTTTCATGTGTTCCAATAAATTAGTACTATTATATCACATTTTAGCTGGATTGAGAAAAGAGTAACAAGCTATTCACCACTCTCCAGTTCATCCATATCTTGTTCAAACTTTTTCTGAGCCCATTCGCCATAGCTCTTAAGACCAAGATTGCCAATAAAGACCCAGGGAAGGTAAATGACATAAGTAATTGCCCAAGCAGATAGGTATTTAAAATTCAAAGGATTGTGCTGATAAATTTCTATGTTGAATTGATAATTCTGTAACATCAAAAGAGCCGTAATAGCCAAGGTTAGGAAAAAACAACCCAAAATCGTAAAATGAAAACGACTATAGTAGGTCACTCCCAGATAACGGGCACGATTGAAAAAGAAGAAAATTCCTACTATCAGAGTATAGACTAGAAAATTCGGATTAAAAAGAGATGGAGCCAACACTTCCACCAAATAGCTTAGAAGTACAAGCCCAATAAAGAGTGAAAAAGACTCTGCCCCAGCTTTATTGATTAGTTGTTCTTCTCTTTCGTCAAGTAATTGATAATGAATAAATTTATTTACCATCTTCTTCCTCCCAAAATAATTGGTCTAGGGTTTTCCCTAAACATCTGCAAATGGACTGGCAGAGCGAGAGACTGGGATTGTATTTCCCCGCTTCTATCAAACCAATAGTCTGGCGCGTCACCCCGACAGCATCTGCTAGTTGACCTTGTGTTAAATCAAGCTCCACCCGAGCTAATTTTAATTTTAAATTTTTAGCCACCTGCGTCCTCCTTATAGTTTTAATACTCATCTACTCTTAAAAAATCCAAAACCAACACAAGCTGTCAGCTATTTATTATAACCTCATTAATTAGCACTCCAATATTATCTTCAGCCTAAAATCAGTATGTTGGATTGTTTGAAATAAACTTCCTAGTTTACTCTTTTATTTTTGTTTAGTGTTAGCTTTGGTAGGATCTTTTAAACGAGTTTTGATTGCTTGTATTTCTTATTTAGTTGATTTCATATCACTATTATATAATGCTTTTGGAAATGAGTCTAGCATAAGACAAAAACGTGCACACAACAAGAGCAGGAGCATAGCAAGATGACTGATTTTTTGCTGGATTTTAAGTCTGCAAAATAATACTAAATAAAACTAAAATGAATACTCCTTGCTTTTCTTGAGAGTGAAAAAGTACAATAAAATGATTGTAGTGATTACCACAAGATACTGACTAATAGACATCGTATTTGAAGCAACAAATACAGGTAAGGAATAAAAAGGAAGAAGTTCAATCGCTTTGATAAACAAATCATTACTAGTATTCATCATAATCGTATTTAATATATTAGGGATAAAGAGTAGTAAAGCTACTAAAATACCAAATACCAAGCCACTTTTCAATTTGTATAAATAGAAAATGTAAGATAATAGAAAATAAAATAGGACTAACAAAATTGTATTGACTACAATGGCTACTATAAAATCTAATCCTAAATCACCTGGAACACCCAATTTACTTACGATGACTAGTAGCACAATGCCATTCAAAGCATAAATAATGGAAACTGAGATGGCATATAGAAAATTAGACAAGACGTAAATCATCCGATTTTTCTTTTGATTATAAAATAAACTGATCGTATTGTGGGAAAAATCCCTGCTAATAATTCGGTTAGCATGTATAACAGCCATTAACATACCGAGCATAGCATAAAAATTTGAAATATGCTTAATACCAAGTGATGTCCCTTGAGTCTTTAGAATAAAGAATGTAACCAGTATCGGCGGTATAAATGAGATAATCAAACCGAGATATATTACGCCTGATGAATATAAATCCCTTATATTTTCCTTAAGAAAATTCAATTTATTTAATTTCATGATTATATCCTTCCTTTATTTTGAACGATTTAGATAAATATCTTTAAGCGTCTCTTTTTTAGTTTCAAAATCAACTACTTTAATAGAGTTTTCGTTAAAAAATTTAAAAAGCTCACTACTTTGAATAGTCCCAGACATAGTAATTCTCAGTCCCTCTTCCTGAACAATATCCCCAAATTCTTGTTTGGTAAGGAAAATGTCTTTATCTGTAGCTGATGAAAAAGCTATCTCAAACAAGCAATTATGACCATCTTTTCCTACTTTTTGAAATGTCAAAAGCCCGTTCTCCAAGAAAAGAACCCTTTCACAAATTTCTTCAATATCTTCTAATTTATGACTCGATATTAAAATTCCCACATTTTCATGTAAAGCTAAATTTTTTAGAACCGCTAAAACTATTTGTGATGATTCAATATCTAAACCATTAGTCGGTTCATCTAAAATCAATATATCAGGTTCCGTAACAAGAGTTAGAAGCAAAGCTAATTTTTGTTTTGTACCCAAAGAATAGGTCTTTACTTTTTTATTAATAGACTGAGTCAAATCTAACTCTTGAATCAAACTTCCAAATCTTTCTTGATTGTAGTCAACACCATATAAATTTGACAAATATTTTAAATTCTCTAAACCTGTTTTAGATAAAAATAATTTTGGTTCTTCGATTAAATACCCAACATTATCACTACTTATAATATTCCCTGAAGTCGGTTGATTATTCTGGACAAGAATTTTCATCAACGTACTCTTGCCAACTCCGTTTCTCCCTACTAGACCAACAATTTCACCCTTATTAAGTGCAAAATTTACATCTTTGAGAATGGTTGAATGACCATAATTTTTACTTACATTTATAACTTCCATTTTTTAATTCCTCCATTAATATTATTGGTTTTCTCTTTGATTCTCATTAATTTTAAAAAGTTGCGCCTCTTTTTAACAACATTATATCATATATCTAACTTAATGCAATATATAAATGTCATTTTGTAAAATTTTATTAACAAAAAACTCTCTACCAAAAAAAGATAGAGAGTTTCTGCTTATTCAATTTGTTTCAAAACATCTACAGCATCGTAGGATTTCACATCTAATGTCTTAGCTACGATTGTACTGTCCTCCATATCGTCTAGAAAGACACAATTTGTAGGATTTAACTGGTATTTATCGAGAATCCCCTTCATACTTATGTCAAGAACCCCTCTTTGATTTATGCTTTCATATTCATCTTACAGATTCTTTTGGTAATAATATCTTTGCCCAATGTAGGGATAGTCTTGTAAGCTAAAGACTTCCTTGTAGCCATGCATTTTATAAAAATCTGGAGCTTGAAACTGGTAGGTATTGACAAAAGCAAAACGACAGTTTCGATTCTTAGCTTCAGTTTCTGCTTGTTGCAATAGTTTTGAACCGATTCCTTGCCCTCTGAGTTCCTCTTTTACAAATAAATACTCGATTTCTAGCCAATTTCCAAAAGTCTCTGCTATCAAACCTGCCAGAAGATTGCCCTCTTCATCTTCGACATAAAGATTAAGTGGCTCACTTTCAGCTTCTTCTCTTTTTGAACGGTTATAAACACGAATCAGATTCCCTATTTCTTGTGATTTATGGGATTCCTTATTTTCCAATCTAAAGTACATCTAAACCTCCTTAAACACTGTTACAGCTTGATTATAGTCTTATTTCAATAGACTGTCAAACTAGCAAAAACTCACCAACCTGAGTTGATGAGTCCTTATACTCTTCGAAAATCAAATTCAAACCACGTCAGCTTCACCTTGCCGTACTCAAGTACAGCCTGCGGCTAGCTTCCTAGTTTGCTCTTTGATTTTCATTAAGTATTAATTTATTTTCTAAATTTCCACTGGCTATAAATCCCAAAACCGATAATCCAGATAGCTGAGCCGATTGCTCCGACAAATGTAGACTCTTGTAAAAAGAGGGTTACAAAGACAAAGGCAAAGAAGAGCATGGTTAAAGGATTTAGGAAACGATAATGGGGCATGAGGTAACCATCCGCCATAAAGTCTGGTGACTTGCGGTATTTAAGGTGAGCCACCATGATCAAGATATAAATGGCGATATAAACACCTGATGATGATGCCGTAATCAAGGCAAAGGCATCCGAAACTCCAGGCAAGACATTGATAAAGGCTGCTAGGGCAATCAAGATTGCTGAAGCGATGATAGCATTTTGTGGTACATTGTGGCGAGAAAGAGTATCTGCTTTAATTGCTTTTAGGAAGCGATTTGGCGAATCATGAGCAATCTGGTACAAATGACGTCCTGTTGAATAAAGGGTTGAGTTAAGAGCAGATGCTGCTGATGTCAAAACGACGAAGTTAATCAAGGCTGCTGCCCACTTGATACCTGCCAATTCAAATACTGTAACAAAAGGAGAATCAGCAGAAGCAAGCTCACGCCATGGAATGATAGCCATGATGGCTAAGAGGGCACCACCGTAGAAAAAGGCGATACGCAAAGGAATTTCCTTAACGGCTTTTGGCAAGACTTGACGTGGATTTTTGGTTTCAGAAGTTGTTACCCCGATAAACTCAATCATGAGGTAAGCAAAGAAAACCATCTGAAAGGCCATGACAAAGTTCACTCCACCATTAGGGAAGAGGGAGAAATTGTCGGTGATATTGGCCAAACTTGCTACTCCATGTGGTGTCTTAAAGCCTGTCAAGACCATAAAGACTCCTGTGGCAATCATAGCTAAAATAGCCACAATCTTGACCATCGCAAACCAAAACTCAACTTCCCCAAAGAGCTTCACCGCAATCAGATTGACTAAGGCTAGAATGGTCAAAAATCCAATCTCAATCATCCAACTTGGCCAGCTAGGGAACCAAAACTGAACATAGTGAGAGATAGCAGTGATTTCCGCCATACCTATAAAGACAACGGATAGCCAGTAGGACCAAACCGAGAAATAACCCCAGCCCTTACCCAAATGGCGCGTGATAAAGTTGATAAAGGTATGTTGCTCAGGGTCTTGGTAGAGCATTTCCCCAACCGCACGCATCATAAGGAACATGAAAGCCCCAGTAATCATATAAATCAGTACAATGGAAGGACCTGTAAGGCTAATAGAACGACCTGCTCCCAAAAAGAGTCCTGTTCCGATTGTTCCCGCAATGGCCATAACCTGCACGTGACGATTAGTCAGACCACGCTCCATCTTGTTTTTTTTCTTCTTTGAACTCATATAGTCTCCAATTCTTTTTAAACCTAAAAAGGAGCAAAGAAGGATTTTTCCCTCTTTTTACTCCTTTTAATCATTAGGCTGTTTTTTCAACCTTCAAGATTTTTACATCATAGCTACCAACAGGTGTTTCAATGGTTGCTGTATCACCTGTTTTCTTGCCAATCAAGGCTTGTCCAATTGGGCTTTCATTTGAAACTTTACCTGCAAAGGCATCCGCACCCGCTGAACCTACGATAATATAAACTTCTTCTTCGTCCTCACCAATTTCTTGGATAGTGACTGTTTTACCAATCGCTACTTCGTCTTGGGCAACTGAGTCACTATTGACGATTTCAGCATAACGGATTTTTGTTTCCAAGCTAGAAATTTGTCCTTCGACAAAGGCTTGTTCATCCTTAGCTGCTTCGTATTCACTGTTTTCAGAAAGGTCACCGTATGAACGGGCAATCTTAATGCGTTCTACCACTTCTGGACGGCGGACCAATTTCAATTCTTCTAATTCTTTTTCAAGTTTTTCCTTTTCCTCAAGGGTCATAGGATATGTTTTTTCTGCCATTTTTCTCAACTTTCCTTCGATAATATTGAATCTCTATCTGAGATTCTCATGTTTGTAGTCTTAGTTTGAACTACTATTTTGAGTAAGCTTGCTATTGACGTGCTCAGCTACATTACGATCATGTTCTTCCTGTGTCACTGCGTAATAGACTTTACCATCTGTAACATTGGCTACAAAGTATAGGTTCTCACTCTTAGTTTGATTGATACTTGCTTCAATCGCGTCCTGACTTGGGCTATCTACTGGACCAGGCATCAAACCAGGTTTTGTATAAACATTGTATGGTGAATTAATCGATGTATCAATTCCAGCATCATCTGCTAGGCTGATATTTTGACCAAGTTTCCCTTGGGCATACAAGATTGCAATATTGCTTTGAAGTGGCATACCAAGATTCAAACGGTTGTAGAAAACACCCGCAATCAACTTACGGTCTTCAGTCTTAGCCCCTTCTTTTTCAACCAGTGAAGCAATTGTTAGCAATTCATTGACTGTCAAGTTCTTAGACTTAATTGCACTATAGTGCGGAGTCAAGGTCTTATCCATAGCTGCCAGCATCTCATCAATCAAGCTTTCAATAGTTGTGCTTTCCTTGATAGAGTAGGTCGCTGGGAAAAGATAACCCTCCAAACGGTAACGAGCTCCACTTTCTTTCGTTGGCAAGCTTTCGAGTAGGTTTGGATATTTAGCAACTTCTTGACTGATAAAGTTGTCATCTTGCACTTTAGCCAAGAAAGCTTCCGCTGTCAAAGGTTCTTTAAATTCACCTTGTAATTGGCCTACAGCTTGGGCGATTTGATCAATGGTATATCCTTCTGGAATTGTCAAGTTTGCAAGAGATGGAGCCTGAGGTTCAGGTGTACCACCTTTTTGCAGTTCCTTAATGATGTCCTCTGTACTCATGCTCTTTTGCAAATTGTAATATCCAGCCTTCAAATCTGAATAATTCTTATATTTTGCATAGAAAGCAAAAATCACACCGTGTTTAATCACACCAGAATGCTCAAGAGTTGATCCGATTTCTTGGACATTGGCTCCTTCTGGAATTTGAACAGTCACATATTCCTTAGAATTTGCATCAACAGGTAGCAAGGATGACTGAACATACTGATAACCGAAGTAACCACCTGCCGAAATCAAGGCTAGGAAAATCAGTAGAGAAATGAAGAATGCCTTCAAATGTGATTTTTTCTTCTTAACTGGTTTAACTGTCTCACGGCGACTACGTCTAGGAACTGAACCTAGGCTATCTGCCGATTCAGCTAACTCAGATAGCTCAGATAGCTCATTATCCACTGCAGGAGTACTAACTTCTTCCTGTTGTCTACTTGTTTTATACGACACCGCAACCTTTGTTGGAATCTCGTTAAATTCTTTGTCTTCGTTAAGTTTTACAGGTTCTACTTTTGGTTGAACTGGCTCGAAAACAGGTTCTACTGGTTCAACTACCGCTTCAATTTTAGGTTCTGCAACTTCTTCATTTCCTGCAATTTCATCCGAAATATTATTAGAACGTGATGGAACACCAGGAGCATTCTTTAATATTTGATCCACAACAGAAAGAGAATTAGCCATCAACTCTTCTGCTGAAGGTTCATGTTCCTGAGTTGAAGGATCTACTGAATCTTCTTGAGATAAAGGAGTTTCAAAACTTGTAATCTCGTTTTCTTGCTCACTTCTATCTTGTTTTTTTACTCTCTCTAAATCACGTAAAATTTGCTCTTTAAAGCTTAATTTTTCGTCTTCTCTTGTTTTTTCACTCAAAAGTTTATCCTCCTCGTTGACAATCCATAATATTATATCTTAAAAACGAAAGAAAAGCAACCTAGCATGCTTTTCTCGCTTATTTTTTAGCTTCCCAGACCATATCATACCAGGTTTCCCCTGCAAAGGTTGACTGAGACCGGCCTTCATTGACAAATCCATGTTTTTCGTAGTAGGCGATGAGATAGTCATGACAGGTTAGGTTAATACCTTCTCTTTCGTGTTCAAGAGCCAACTCTTTCAAGGCTGTTAATAATTTTTGACCAAGTCCAAGGCCCTGTGCTTCCTTGGCAATAGAAAGACAGGTCACAGAGATATAACCACTCGGCTCATGACTATAATCTTCTATCTCTTCTGTAAAAGACTGATCTTGCAGATGGCGGTATGGTCCAACTGGCCCTTCTATATACCCCATGATTCTGCCTTCTTTTTCTGCAACCAGAAACGAGGTCTGAATTTTTCGCAAATGAGCTTCAAAAACCGAGCGAGGAATGGCTTCTTCAAGTGAGAAATTTTCTAGTTCAATCTCAACGATACGATCTAAATCTTCTAATCTTGCTTTCCTGATTTTCATTGTGCCTCCAGATAAAAGGGATTAAACCAAATCATACTAAAACCTTGACTAGCTGCATAAAGGGAAGTTTCTTCTTCAATAAAACCGTTCATTTCAAAATAGGATAGCAACTCATCAGGACTCTTCAAACGAATAGCTTTGTAATCCAGCTCAACCGCCACCTCTTTCAAGGCTGCAAGAAGAAGCGTGCCCAAGCCCTGTCTCTGATGGCCAGAGTCAATGACTAAAGAATGCATTTCTAGACATTGCGGATTATGTGGCTGAGGATCGCCTAGAACATAGCCCAGAAGCTGATTTTCATCCCTAGCTAGAAGAAAGGTATCCGCACACTTACGGATACTTTCTTCTAAAATATGGGAAGGTTGCTGCTTTTCAGCTGGAAAAGATGAGGCCTGAAGTGCCTCTATCTCAGTTAAATCAGACTTACTTGCCCGAATGATTTTAATTGGAATTTCCATGAGAACTTCCTATTGAACATTGCTTGTCAGGTTAGACAAGAGACGCTCGAATGAATATTCATAGGTTTGGATATCTCCTGCTCCCATAAAGACGTAAACAGCATTGTCATGGTCTAGGAGTGGAGAAACATTTTCAACAGTAATCACTTGGTGTTTCTTATTGATTTTATTGGCTAGGTCTTCTACCTTAACATCACCATGGTCTACTTCACGAGCAGATCCATAAATTTGGGCTAGATAAACAGCATCCGCTTGGTTCAAAGCGTGGGCAAATTCGTCCAACAAGGCAATGGTTCTTGTAAAAGTATGCGGTTGGAAGACTGCAACAATTTCCTTGCTTGGGTATTTCTGACGAGCCGCATCCAAGGTCGCAATAATTTCTGTTGGATGGTGGGCAAAGTCATCGATAATCACTGTGTCATTGACAATTTTCTCAGTGAAACGACGCTTAACACCGGCAAATGTTTTCAAGTGTTCACGCACCAAGTTCAAATCAAATCCTGCTGTGTAAAGAAGACCAATAACGGCTGTCGCATTCATGATATTGTGTCGACCAAAGGTTGGAATGTGGAATTGACCCAACTCTTGTCCACGGAAGTGAACTGTGAAGGTTGAACCAGTTGTTGAACGAAGAAGATCGCTAGCTACAAAGTCATTACCTTTTTCTTCAAAACCATAATAATAAATAGGAGCATCAGACGTAATTTTGCGTAACTCAGCATCTTCACCGTAGATAAACAAACCTTTGGTAATTTGTTTAGCATAATCGTTAAAGGCATTGAAAACATCCTCTAGACTTGTGAAATAGTCTGGATGGTCAAAGTCAATGTTGGTGATAATAGAGTATTCTGGGTGATAAGGCATAAAGTGACGCTCGTATTCGTCAGATTCAAAGACAAAATATTTAGCATTGGCCGAACCACGACCAGTCCCGTCTCCAATCAAGAAGCTAGTATCTGTAATGTGAGACAAGACATGAGACAACATCCCAGTAGTTGAAGTTTTTCCATGCGCTCCAGCTACTCCCATGCTGACAAAGTCACGCATAAAGCTACCTAGGAACTCATGGTAACGTTTGTAGCTAATGCCATTTTGGTCCGCATAGGCAATTTCGACGTTGTTATCTGGACGAAAGGCATTTCCAGCGATAATTTCCATATCACCGTCTAGATTTTTTTCATCAAAAGGAAGAATAGTAATCCCTGCCTGCTCAAGACCACGTTGAGTAAAGTAGTACTTTTCAACATCTGATCCCTGTACCTTATGCCCCATTTGGTGCAACATCAAGGCCAAGGCACTCATACCTGATCCCTTAATTCCGATAAAATGATATGTCTTTGACATGTTTTCTCCCCTATTCCGTAATTCTTGTCAGATTCAACTCTTGGGCCACCTGACGTTCTTGTTCTTTTTGTTGATTCTTTTTATTGTAGATTTGGCTCTTCTTCAGAAAATCATAGTTGTTTTTCTTTGGACTTGAAGTTTCTTTCGACTCAGCTTGAGTCGACATATTGTTCACTTCTTCCGCCAAGATGTAATGAGACTGGGTCAATTTTTGACTGTATTTGACAAATTCACCAGGATTTTCCTTTTGGAAAGGAGCTGTAGGTTGATTGCCCTGTCTAACTAGACTTGGCTGAGGATGGCGTCTTGTAGGAGTAATATCCTTAGTCAGATAGCTTGCTGATCGTTTCTTTTTCAAATCCGCACGCGCTTCTTCACGTGCAACCTCCGCATAGCTCTTTCCTTCTTTTTTAACTCCTAAACCAGCCCTCTTAGGTTTCTCGACTGGCTTTTCAATCTGTTTTACTGGTTTTTCTTCAGTAATAGGGGCCCACTCCAGATAATTCTTATCACGGTATTCTCCCTTGATATTACTGATAAAGTCAGATTCATCATAGAGGTCCATAACCGGCATCTCAGTCAACATGATCTCATCATCTGACACCAATGGAAATCGTTCTTCTCTCATTTTCTATTTCCTTTCAACACTTCATTATAGCGTATTGTCTTGATTTTTCAAGTGCTGGCTTCAGAAATTCCCAAAATTTCTCTAATTTCTGCTAGGGTCAGACTGCCACGTGACTCTGTGCCGTCCAATACTTGTGACACCAGATGTTTCTTTTGTTCTTGGAGTTCCTGAATTTTTTCTTCAATGGTTCCCCTGGTCACTAAGCGATAAACCTCAACCGTTTCTTCCTGCCCCATCCGATGGGCACGGCCAATAGCTTGCGCTTCCACCGCAGGATTCCACCAAAGGTCAACCAAAATAACCGTATCAGCACCTGTCAGATTCAGACCGACACCACCAGCCTTGAGGGAAATCAGAAAGGCATCTCTCTCCCCTTGGTTAAATGCCTTAGTCATGTCTTGTCTATCCTTGGCTGGTGTTGACCCTGTAATTTTAAAGGAAGTCAAGCCCAAGTCTGGTAGTTCTTGTTCAATTTTCTCCAACATTCCCTTGAACTGCGAGAAAATCAAGACACGGTGTCCACCGTCTGCCACCTGTACCAGCAGATCTCGTAGACTATCCAGTTTACCACTGGCACCCTGATAATCCTCCATAAAGAGGGCAGGGGTGTCACAGATTTGACGCAAGCGCATCAGACCAGACAAGATTTCCACTCGACTTCGTTGGAATTCCTGGTCTGACACTTGAGCCAGTCGTTCCCGCATCTGTTGTAACTGGGCTAGATAGATAGCCTTTTGCTGGTCTTCCAGTTCATTCTTATAAACGACTTCTATCAAATCTGGCAATTCAGTCAGAACTTCTTCTTTCTTGCGTCGCATAACGAAAGGCTTGATAAACTGAGCTACTCGCTCAGCTGGCAATTTCATAAATTCTTTCTGGCTTGGCAATAGTCCTGGCATAACAATTTGGAAAATAGACCACAGCTCACCTAGATGGTTTTCAATCGGAGTCCCTGACAAGGCAAAGACCGACGGCACCACAAATTGTCTCAAGGTCTGGGCAATCTTGGTCTGGGCGTTTTTCATGACCTGAGCCTCATCTAAGAAAAGGAAGTCAAAGGCAATCCCCTGATAAAGATCACTGTCCTGACGGAAGGTAGCATAACTCGTCACATAGATTTGATGACTCTCAGCAAGAATCTCTTCACGACTAGCTTTCAAACCATGAACAACAGCCACATCCAACTGTGGAGCAAATTTCTGAAACTCATCTGCCCAGTTGTAAATCAAACCAGACGGAGCTAAAATCAAAACTCGACTTTCTTTTGTCACCTGACTGGTCAAAAAAGCAATGGTCTGAAGGGTTTTACCAAGTCCCATATCATCAGCCAAAATCCCACCAAAACCATAATGGTGGAGCATTTGCAACCAGCCGATTCCCTTTTCCTGATAATCTCGTAAATCAGCCTGAACCTGAGTTGCTTGTCGTTGGAAGTCCTCTGGATGCGTCAAATCCTGGGCCAGATTCTGGAATTCTTGTGAAAAAGAAACACGATCTCGTCCTTCAAAGAGATGAGCTAAACTATAAGCCAAAGATTTTCGAGCCTGCAAGGCCCCATCTTTTAATTCAAACTGCCCCAGTTCCTGTAGATTTTGGCGAATTTTCTTGGTTTCTTCATCGAAAAAGTAGACTTGATTGGACGCACCAATGTAAAAATCTTGGTTGGCAACCAAGGCCTGCATGGCTTGGTCAATTTCCTCTTGGGCAATATCTTGAAAATCAAACTGGATTTCCAAGAGACCTCCCTTAGAAGCAATCTGCACTTGAGGACTCGCTAGGCTATAAAGTTCTTCTAGCTTGTCTGATAGGTCAACATGCCCGAGTTTTTCAAATATTGGAATGATTTCATGGAAGAAATGATAGACAGACTCCGCTTTTAAGGCCTGACGCCAAGATTGAAAATCTGCTTCAAAGCCCGCAGCCAGACAAACTTGGAAAATTTTTTCTTCTAAGTTAGCATCACTCGAAAATGGCAATTCTTCCAGCTCTTGTCGGCTAGAGACCTGGCTGTCTCCATAATCAAACTGAATTTCTAGACGAATCCGGTTATCCTCTTCCCTGTCAAAGTAAAAAGAGGGAGCAAAAGTTTTGATTTGTAAGCGTTCTGGAGCTGAAACAGTGCCCATCTGGCCAAAGAGAGTTAGACAGGAAGCCAATTTATCGCGGTCACTGCTATCAAATTGCAGGTATTTCTTTCCGTGTTGATCCACAGGCAGCGTTTTGATTTCTTTGAGAAGACGCACCTGCTGGTCTGTTAGAAAATAAACCTGTCCTTTATGGAAAAGTACAGTCCCCTGATAAAAGACATTGACCCTAGGGCTCTCGCTGATTTCCATTTCAAAATAGTCAGAGTATTCTGTTACTGTAAAGGCAAATAGATTGGCATTCGCATGCAAATCCTGAAAGAGCAGGGTTTGGTAGCTATCCACTTGATGGTCAAATTGAAAATGGGGCAAGGTCATCAGCAAATTCACACCCTGCTCAAAAAAGGTCAGAGGAAAAAAGAGGTGCCGACCTTGGTTTTGGAAAAAAAGCTCTGGAATAAGTCCTTCCTCTACTAGTCCGCGCAAGAAAGTCAGAAGTTCTTGGCTGGCCTCATCAAAGGCTTCCCAAGACAGAGACTCCTCATAAGTTTTACCAATCATATAAGGTTTTCTCTTCTCGACGACTTTTAAAAAGAGCGGAATATCCCGAATAACGTAGTATTTTTGGCTATTGATTTGCCCGATTCTAAGCGTCCACAAGATATGATTGCTTCCTGCTTCCACCTGACCCACAGCCGACAACTCATAGGCTCGGTCTGATTTTGGAGACAAGATTCGGTCCAAAAATTTTCCACCTAAGGTCACCTTGGTTTCAACGGCCTCTTTTTCTTCATGACCTTCTTCCAGACTCTGCAAGATTTCCTGACCACGCTCATCATTTTTTAGAAAATGCTCCAACGCTGCCAAATGCACACAGTAGCCCCTCTTTTGGAAAAAATCGCAGGCACAAAAAACCAAATCATCCTCTAAACTATAGCGCAGTTCTTCTTCTGCAATGCGAGCGTAGAGCCGATTGTTCTTTTCCTTGATAATGTCAACCTTACCAGTTTCATAAAGGGCAACGCCTTCGATACGGACTTTCCCCGGAATCAATTTAGCCATATTTTTACCTTTACCTTATCTTTTTATTATACCATATTTTCCCCTATGAAAATAGCCTTCTAAGGATACTTTTCTCCTAGAAGGCTGGATTTTTAAAGTTTAGCAAAAGTCGTCACAATTCGCTGACACACTTCTTGCAACAGAGATTTAGGCATGGCTACATTGAGACGAGCATGGAGACTTCCTTCCTCTCCAAAATCCAAACCACGGTTAAGGATAACCTTAGCTTCATTTCTCAAAAGCTCTTGTAATGTTTCATCAGTCAGGTCATAGGCTGAAAAATCAAGCCAAATCAAGTAGGTTCCTTGCGGTTTCATAACCTTGATTTTAGTCTCTTTTCCAAATAGATCTACCACATAATTGATGTGGTCTTCAAAGACTTGCTTGAGTTCCTCTAACCAATCCTTACCATAGCGATAGGCAGCTTCTGTCGCCAAATAACCCAAACCTGAAATTTCATGTTGATTATTAGCCAACTGGCGTTTCTGGTAAGCCAGTCTCAACTTAGGATTTTCAATAACTGCATAGGAATTTTTTGTCCCAGCAATGTTAAAGGTTTTAGTGGCACTGCTCAAGACAATCGCAAAATCTTTGAAGGCAGGATTAATGGTATTGAAGGAATGATGCTTGTGACCAAAGAGGGCCAAATCTTGGTGAATCTCATCCGAAACCAAGAAAACACCGTGTTTTTGGCAGAGTTGGCCAATCTTCTCCAACACTTCCTTTTCCCAAACACGTCCACCAGGATTGTGAGGGTTGCAAAGAATATAGAGTTTGACGTCCTCTTCCACCAAATCCTTTTCAAGTTGATCAAAGTCAATCTCAAACAGACCATCCTTTTCCACCAAAGAATTGGTAATCAATCTACGGTTGTTCAACTTGACACTGCGTGCAAAGGGTGGATAGACAGGTGTGTTAATCAAAACCGCCTCGCCTTCTTTTGTAAAGGCTTGAATAGCTGTTGAGATGGCTGGTACCACACCCTCGATAAAGACAAGAGCCTCTTTGTCAAAGTGGTAACCGTGTTGTGTGGCTTCCCACTTTTGAACTTCCTTAATTAACTCTTCACTGGCATAGGTATAGCCATAAACCAGTTGATCAGCGTAAGTTTGCACGGCTTGGCGGATTTCAGGCAAGACTACAAAGTCCATATCCGCTATCCAAGCTGGTAGGACCTCACTATCCGTTTCTGCCTCTTTCCATTTATAGGTGTGGTGCCCTAAACGATTGGGCAGGCTTGTAAAATCATATTTTCCCATCTTTGTCTTATCCTTCTAATGCTTGGCGCAAATCTGCAATCAAATCTCTAGCATCCTCAATCCCAATCGACAAACGCAAGAGGTCATCTGTCAAACCATAAGAATGGCGCACTTCTGCTGGAATATCAGCGTGAGTTTGCGTCGTTGGATAAGTAATGAGACTTTCTACCCCGCCTAAACTTTCCGCAAAAGAGAAGACCTTGAGACTGTTCAAAATATGAGGAATGCGTTTTTCATCGGCTACTTTAAAGGAAATCATGCCTCCACGACCAGTGTAGAGAACTTCCTTGACTGCTGGAGAATCCTTCAAAAAGGCAACCACTTCTTGGGCGTTAGCTGTTGAGCGCTCCATACGAAGAGACAAGGTCTTGAGACCACGAATCAATTGATAGCTGTCAAACGGAGACAAGACTGCCCCTGTCGTATTGAGATTGTAAAAGAGCTTCTCGTATAGTTCTAAACTATTGGTAACAACCACTCCAGCCAAGACATCATTGTGCCCTGCTAGATACTTGGTTGCTGAATGGAGAACGATATCTGCTCCATCTTCAATTGGACGTTGGTAGATAGGGCTATAGAAGGTATTGTCCACCACCACTTTGGCTCCCTTAGCATGAGCTAATTTTGCTAGTTTTTCGATATCAAATTCCAACATCAAGGGATTGGTTGGGGTTTCAATATAGAGAACATCCACATCCTTCTCCAACTCGCCAATCAACTCTTCTTCTGTATTGGCATAGGTAAAATGGAAACGGCCTTCCTGCTCCACTTGATTGAACCAGCGGAAAGAACCACCGTAAAGGTCACGCACCGCCAAGACCTTACTTCCTACTGGGAAGACACTAAAGGCCAGTACAATAGCTGACATCCCTGAGCTAGTCGCTAGGGCATAGTCTGCGGACTCAATAGCTGCTAAGACTTCTTCAGCCTTACTGCGAGTTGGGTTTTTGGTACGCGTATAGTCAAATCCAGTAGATTTACCAAACTCTGGATGCTGATAGGTCGTTGAAAAATGAAGCGGTGTCACCAAAGCTCCTGTCGCTTCATCTGACTTAATGCCCGCCTGGGCCAAAATTGTGTTAATGTGTAATTCCTTGCTCATACAATTCCTCCAAATCTATAGTAACTATTGTACCACTTATTTTCATCAACTCATTTTCTTCTTTTCAAGAGCTAGTTATAGTTTCAAACTATATACTTATCGAGTAAAGCTAAAAAGAATCCAGAAAAGCTTCCAGATTCTTTTGTGAAAATGATTGCTAGAATTTACTGTGAACGAAAGAAAGCCTGTTGGGCTAAATAGTCATAATGGTCTTTGTTAAATTGATATTGGCCCACATGCTGACCAATCTGACCGACATCCACGGAAAAAATATAGTCTTCATTTTGATAATGCCAATTAAGTCTAACTGTATTCAAGACTGTCTTATAAGTAAAATCTTGAACTTGATTCCAAGGCATCTCTACGACTTGATTAGAATGATTTTCTGTTACATCACTGATGTCCATCAAGTAGATTCCCTTAGGTGTGAATGCCAGAATCTTAGGCTTCACACTCGACTGAACATAGTAAGTCCCTCCTATAATGAAGAAATCAATAAAGGATTTCAACCATGTCTTTTTCTTAAAAGCCATCAGAAAATTCTTTTGCCCTTCAATGTGGCAAGTTGAGAGAAATGATTCAATCTGTTTTTCTGTTGCAAACTCCATAATAGCGCCCATGATATTACCTCCATAACGATTAGTAAACAGGCAGATAAAAACTCTTCACATAAAGAAGAACTTATCATTAGTTGCATTTTATCTTACTTTTCCAGTAGACAGCATCCCTCCTATAAAATCATCCTAACATGTGCATACTTCAGTTAACACTGGAAGAGGATTTAAAAAAATAGCTTCTCGCAACTTTTATTATATTCATTATAGCATAACTCCAATAAACAAATAAAAAAATATAAGATTTTTTCTTCCAACTTCGCTATCATTCTATTAAAAAACGACAGCTTCTTTCGAAACCATCGTTTTTCTTGAAAAATTCTTATTTGACATGTTTTGCCAATTCTTCTTGGGCTTTTTTATTGGATTCTTCTTTTTCTTTCAGCCATTTTTCTTTGGCTTTTTCATATTCATCTTTTGTGACTGTTTTATCTTGTACTTTGAGATATTTATATGATTCGATACCTTTATTACCAGCTAATGAATATGGTGTTGAGAAAGGAACAACTTTTCTCAATGTTGGTGTTCCACCCTTAGAAACATTTGGAATCGCTAAAGCGCTATCTACCAACCACGCTTGGATATCAGCATACTTTTCATAGCGTTTTGCAAGATCTTGCTCCTTATTGGCTTCTTCCAGCATTTGAGTGTAGATATCCAGTCCAACAGCCTTAGCCTTATCATTAGCTTCACCAGGCTCTATACCCAGATTTTGCAACACTCCACCGCTCTTCACATTGAAAATATCAAGATAAGTTGATGGATCTTGATAGTCAGATCCCCAACCACCGTTATATAGATCGTAATCTTTCTGAGCAGCAGTCTGAGCCAAATAGCTTGTATTGTCATAATCTTCAGTAGTGAGTTGTTGAATATCAATTACAACGTTCTCTGCACCTAAGGCTGCTTCAATAGATTGCTTCATAGAGTTTGCCTCTTGGACACCCTTTTTAGCAGCTTGGTCAACTGTCATGTCCAAGTGGATAGGAAATTGGACTCCTTTAGCTTGGAGTTCTTTCTTAGCCTCTGCAAATTTAGCCTTGGCTTTTTCAGCATTGTAGTATGGATCCTGAGCATCCGCAAAGTTGATTCCTTGCCATTCCTTACCATAATTCACCATCTTAGAGGCTACTACTTCACCAAAGTCTTTTCCGTTGATACTTACGAAGTTTGGAGGAACAACCAAGTTACGCAAAATCTTAGTTGCTCCATCTTCTCCCTGAGATTGAGCCCCGTAAGCTGTACGGTCATAGGCAAAATTAATGGCTTGACGGAAGTTCTTGTTAAGAACCGCTTCTTGAGTCGATTTCTTTTCAGCATCACTTGTTTTTGAAGTGAATTTATAAGATTTTCTATCTAGGTTAAAGTTTAAGAAGTAAGAAGTAGCATCCTGTAAACTATAGATGATATTGTCCTTATTCTTTTCTTTAATTCCTTCAAAACTTGAACTATTTGGATAAAGGCGAGCGTAGCTATAAGCACCCTCTACAAAGTTACGAGCCAGTGCATCTTGGTCACTACCATCATAATAGGCCAATTTCACATCATCTACAAAGACATTTTTAGCATCCCAGTAGTTAGGATTTTTTTTGAATTCAATGACAGATTTTGAAACAAAGGATTTCATCAAGAAAGGTCCATTGTACAAAATGCTAGATGGGTCTACCTTTCCAAAATCATCCCCTTTTGATTTCAAGAAATCCGCATTGACTGGGAAGAGAATGGTTGAAGTTGTTTTTGAGTTCCAGTAAGATTCTGGTCGTGTCAAGGTATATTGAACCGTTTGGTCATCAAGAGCCTTGACTCCGACAGTTGAAAAGTCTGTTGTTTTACCGTTAATGTAATCATCCAAACCTGCAACGGATTCTTGCACTAAGTACAAGGCTTCTGATTTTTTATCAGCCGCATATTTCAAACCAGTTACAAAATCTTGGGCAGTTACAGGAGCATATTCATCTCCATCTGCAGTATACCATTTAGCATCTTTACGCAGTTTGTAGGTATAGGTCAAACCGTCCTTAGAAACACTCCAATCCTCTGCCAAGGATGGAATATAGTTTCCATACTGGTCATTTTCCATGAGTCCATCTACCAAATTAACCACGATATCATTAGTTGTTGCACGGTTTTCTGCTAGATAATTCAAACTAGACGGATCACTAACATAAACATAGTTATATGTTTTTGACGCTGTGCTGGAATTTCCACACGCGCTTAATAAAATACCTGCACTTAATACGACACCTGCAAGCGTTGCATACTTGGCTTTAGACTTTTTCATCTTCAGAACCTCCTGATTTAAATATTTGTCTTATTATACAACTTGAGTTTTATTTAGTCAATAGATTTTTAAGTAAAATTTAAGAAAAATTAAATTACCATCTACAAACTTTAGCTATTATTCTACAAATTAATAAAAAAGAGAATAAATTGAACATTTTATGATAGAAATGTTCAATTTATCCCTTTTATTTATAAATATTTTTTAAGTTAACTTTAATTTGATTCGTAAGCGATCTGCTTGAGCTTTTCCAATAACCTTATCCAATAAACGGGTACGGAGGCTCATAATTCCATAAACTCCTCCACCCATGGCACCGACAAGAGTTACATATAGAAAACTCCACAAACGCCCACTTGGTTGGAAGACAAATCCCAGTATCCACTGGATAGCACCGACACCGATGAACATAACAAAAGTCAACAAACTGATTAAAATCGTTCTCCTAAATACCACATTACCTCTCATTCCTGTTACCCTACATAGTTCACGATAAATGAATAGAATAGGGATGATAAGAGCGATTGATGTTGAAATCAAAGGACCATAACTGTGAAAAAGATAAATTGTTGGTAATTGCAAGACTAGCTTAGCAACCGAACCATAGAAAAAGTAACGGATTGCTTTACGATTATGGAACATAGCCTGAAGCATTGGTGACAAAACCATATATACACCCAAAATGGTTGACTGTAAGACTGCAAAGATAAACAAACCTAATGCCAAACCATCTGGCTTCCCGTAAAATATGGTATAAATAGGTTCACCGACCATGACCACTCCCACAGTTGCAGGAAAAAGAAACAATAGAAGCATCGTTAGATTATCTTGAATCAATTTAGAGGCAGACCTCAAATCACCTTTCACATAGTTTTCGGTCAAAAGTGGCAAGCCTACACCACCAATCGAAACTCCTAAGGAAATCAAAATCATAGTGATTTTATTAGGATTGGCTGAGAAATAAGAAAACATGACAACCAAGTCTTCATTACTATAGTTGGTAAACCAGCTCATACTATTGATAAAGGTCATCTGATCCAAAATCTGGAAAAGCTGGATAGCAGACCCTGTCAGGATAAAAGGAATGGCTTCCTTAATGGTATCGATCAAAAGACGCTTACTATTAATCTTATCTCCTGTTTCAAGGACTCTTTTAAGTAATCCTTCTTTGGCAAGGAAATAGATCAAAACTGCAAAACTGGCTACCATGCCGACAAAGGCAGCAAAGGTGGATTGGGTAACCGCTGCTAGATAATCTCCTGAGCCCATTTTCATAATCATAAAGGTAGCCAAGAGCATCCAGATAACACGAATGACCTGCTCAGCGATTTGGCTCATGGCATAAGGTTTCAGGTTATTCATCCCTTGGAAGAAGCCTCGGATAACACTCATAGATGGGAAAATCAAGACCGCCCAAGCCAAGCTCTGCATGATTGGGATCAAGTCTTTGCCCACGCCAGATAAGTCTGCTAGCCAAGGAGCAAAGACATACAAGACTAAAGCAAAAACCAGACCTAGTCCTGTCATAAAGCCTAAAAAGCTCCGAATCAGGGCAAAGCTATGCTCTTCTTCTCGCATGGTATTATACTTGGCCACTTGCTTGGCCACCGCAACTGGAATCCCTGCTGTTGAAATCAGCAAGAACCAGGCATAGATATTATAGCCCATGGTGAAGAGACCATTTGCTGTAGCCGCATAAGACCCCATCCAGATATACCAAGGGATGATATAAATGGCACCAAGTAGACGACTGATAAAGTTACTAGCCGTTAGCCAAGCAGTCCCCCGTAACATCTGGGCCTGCTGGTGATTGTTTTCGTTAGACATAGATTCCTCATTTAATTTTAATAACTAGGAAAAATTCCTCATCTTCCATTATAAACTTTTCCTTGTCACTTGTAAATTTACGACTTTCGGTTTACAATAGAAAGTATGATAAAGATTGAAACCGTATTAGATATTTTAAAGAAAGATGGTCTCTTCCGTGAGATTATCGACCAAGGACATTATCACTACAACTACAGCCATGTCGTATTTGAAACCATCTGTTATGACAGCCGCAAGGCCAAAGAGAAGAGCCTCTTTTTCGTCAAGGGTGCTGGCTTTAAGAAGGAATTTCTGATTTCTGCCATCTCTCAAGGCCTCGGTTGGTATGTGGCTGAAGAAGACTATGAGGTTGGTATTCCTGCTATTATCGTCAGTGATATCAAGAAAGCCATGAGTTTGGTAGCTATGGAGTTTTATGGCAATCCACAGAAAAAACTCAAACTCCTTGCCTTTACTGGTACTAAGGGTAAAACAACAGCAGCCTATTTCGCTTATAATATCTTATCTCAAGGGTATCGACCGGCTATGCTCTCGACCATGAACACAACTCTAGATGGCAAGACTTTCTTTAAGTCTGCATTGACAACCCCTGAGAGCATTGACCTCTTTGACATGATGAATCAAGCTGTGCAAAATGACCGTACTCACCTCATCATGGAGGTATCCAGTCAGGCCTATCTGGTCAAACGTGTCTATGGTCTAACCTTTGATGTGGGAGTTTTCCTCAATATCAGCCCCGACCATATCGGCCCGATTGAACACCCTAGCTTTGAAGACTACTTCTACCACAAACGTCTCTTGATGGAAAATAGCCGAGCAGTAATCATTAACAGTGACATGGACCACTTTTCTGTCTTGAAAGAACAAGTCGATGATCAAGACCATGATTTCTACGGTAGCCAGTCTGATAACCAAATCGAGAATTCCAAAGCCTTTAGTTTTTCAGCTACGGGTAAACTTGCTGGAGACTATGACATCCAGTTAATTGGGCACTTCAACCAAGAAAACGCCGTCGCTGCCGGACTTGCTTGTCTCCGTCTCGGAGCTAGTCTTGAAGACATCAAAAAAGGAATCGCTGCAACCCGTGTTCCGGGTCGTATGGAAGTCCTCACTCAGAAAAATGGAGCCAAGGTTTTCATCGACTATGCCCACAATGGTGACAGTCTGAAAAAACTAATCAATGTTGTAGAAACTCATCAAACAGGAAAGATTGCTCTGGTCTTAGGTTCGACAGGAAATAAGGGAGAAAGTCGTCGTAAGGACTTTGGCCTCCTCCTCAATCAACACCCTGAGATTCAAGTCTTTTTGACTGCTGATGACCCCAATTATGAAGACCCAATGGCCATTGCAGATGAAATCAGTAGCTATATCAGCCATCCTATTGAAAAGATTGCCGATCGCCAAGAAGCTATCAAGGCAGCGATGGCTATCACAAGTCAAGAATTAGATGCTGTGATTATCGCTGGTAAGGGAGCCGATTGCTACCAAATCGTCCAAGGTAAGAAAGAAGCCTATCCAGGAGATGCAGCCGTCGCAGAAAATTATTTATAAGATAAAAAAATCAAGGGAAATGAAACCCTTGATTTTTTCTATTTTTATTTAAAAGCGTTTTTCAAACCTTCAACGGCACCTTCTACAGCATCTTTAGCATCTTCAACTACTTCTTTTGCCTTAGCAACTGTCTTTTCTACAGCGCCTTCTGCTTCAGTCTTACCATCTCCAGTAACTTTACCAAATCCTTCTTTGATAGCGCCTGTTGCTTGTTCCAATTTGTTTTCAAGTGACATATGATTGTCTCCTTTAGTTTTATTCCGATATGTGTTACCGGTTACATATAGTTTATACTTAATCCTAAGGAAAGTCAAACAATGTGCTCAGAAACAAAATTTCAAGCTAAGTAGAAAGTTAATCTCTCCTTGTCAAAATCGACGGTCAACTCATACTTCCCCTCTTCATTTTGGACAATATAGTCTAGGACAACTAAACTGTCCACAAAGATATCACGGCGTTTCTGCATCAGTTGATCTTTTTTGAGAAATTTTAGCAAAAAAGTCGTCATATATTTGAGAGCATACTCAGGATTGACATCTCCCAAAATGTCATAGAGTTCCTGCTGTTTTTCTGTCAAAGGATACTGATGTTTGACCTTGTAGAAATAATTGGACAGGGTCATTTTTGATCTCGCAAAGTCCGTCTTTTCAACTAAAATAGCTGCATTGGTTTGATTTCGTAATTCCGTCTCAAAACTCTGCTCTAACAAGGCTTGATAGGCCAGACTATATTCGCTGACAAAAATCTCTTGATCCAGTTCAAGACTATCAAGTGACTCCAGCATTGGAAGATTAAGGTAATAGCGCTTATTTTCCCGACGAATCAAGCCTGCCTTTATATACTCTTCCATGAGTTTATCAACTGCCACATCTGGAAATTGAGCCTTAATTTCTCTCAAAATAACATCATCATGCTGGTCCAGATAGCGAATCAATTCTCCAAAAAATGGCTGTCTCGTCAAACGAGATGGATTAAAAATCTGAATCATGAAGATTCCTTTCTTTACATTCTAACAGAGGCGATGCTGCCAACTGACTGGGATTGGTCCCCGGCTGGTTCAAAGGAATAGGCAGACCAATCTCCCTATAATACTCCCTCCAAAAATCACTAATCTCCTGAGTCCCATCTCCAAATTTCATAGGTATGGTTTCAAAAATGGGGAGAATTTCTGCCATATACTGGGAACAGTAAAAACCTTCTCCATCTGGATAGAAAGAAGCATTGTAGGGTGCTCCTAGATGTTTGCAAGCTTTTTCCTTCACAGACTGGATATCCATTCCTGGGTAAACATAGAGGTCGTACAAATGATTGGACTCAAAGAAGTCTGCCGGTTCTTGACAAACCACACCAGCCTGTCCACTAGCGTGATAAATCATCCCATCCAAACAAATGGCAACATGGTTATAGTTGCCTGTGGAAGTCTGGATGGCCTGTCCCATATCTGACTCATCTCTCACAAAAATCAAATCACCAGTTTCTAACATGCTTCGCTCCTAGAAAAAAAGGAGCCGAAACTCCTTTCGATATAAGGCAAACTAGCCTGTTCTAATTTGAATTAACACTCAAAATCTTAAGCATTGAAGCTTTCAGTCAATTGAGGTACCACTTGTTTCTTACGTGAAACAGCACCAGCAAGGAAAGCATGGTTGTCTTCAAGTTTGAAGTTGAAAGCCGCTTCGACCTTGTCCATGTTAGTACCAAGTGCTAGGATTTCTGAGTTTGAGTTGACGATATCTGTAATCATCAATACAAAGTCAGAATAACCATTTGTTGCGTTGGCGGCTTGCATTGCAGCTTCAATTTCTGCTTGACGTTCCAAAACTTCAGCGATGTCAACTGTATTTACTTGAGCAACACGGACATTATTTCCGTTCAATTCAAAAGTCTTAGCATCGATGTCAATCAATTCGTCAGCAGATTTGCTAGCCAAGTTTGTACCAGCTTTCAACATAGCTAAACCATATTCTTCCAAGTTTACACCAGCCAATTCAGCCAATTCAGGAGCAATGACTTTATCTGTTGGATGTGTTGTTGGTGATTTCAAAAGAAGGGTATCTGAAATCAAACCTGAAAGCATCAAGCCAGCAATCTCTTTAGGAACAGCTACACCATGTTCTTTAAACATACGGTAAACGATTGAAGACGCTGATCCAACTGGCTCCAAACGCATGTAAAGTGGGCTTGCAGTTTCAAAGTTAGCCACGCGGTGGTGGTCTACAACACCATAAACTTCTACTTCAGCGATATCTGATACAGATTGTTGGAATTCATTGTGGTCAGTTAGGATAACTTGCTCTGCACCTTCTGCTTTGGCAGAAGTGATAACACGCGGTGCTTCTACACCAAAATAGTTCAAGACAAAGGCTGTTTCTTCATTTGGAGTTCCAAGTGCAACAGCTTCCGTATCCAAACCGTAAGCTTCTTTTGCAAGGTAGGCAAAGGCTACAGATGACCCGATGGCATCTGAGTCTGGATTTTGGTGACCAAATACTAGAATCTTAGACATGATAATACCTCATTTTGTTTATTCTCTTTATTGTAGCATTTTTTTCGCTTTTTGACAAAAGTAAGAGGAGTCAAAGGACTCCCCGCTACTCTTCAAAATAACTGAGTAAATTTCTATCTTGATTTTCAGATAAAAATCTTTCCTTCTGTGGCCTCTTCTTACGCTTGAGAAGGGCTTCCGCTGACATGGCTTCTTCCTTACTGGCAAAACCTTGAGCATAGATAAGTTTGACTGGCAGGCGTGTTCGCGTATATTTGGCTCCCTTCCCACTATTGTGGACAGCGAGGCGTCTCCTTACATCAGTCGTATAGCCTGTATAGTAGGATCCATCACGGCACTCCAGCACATACATATAAGCCTTATGATCCATAATAAATCTCTTCGAGTTCCGGCGTATAAGAGCCATCATCATTGTGAACAATGAGAGGTGGCAAGACCTTAAAGCCACTAGTAGAACCATCCTTGATGGCCTCAATCAAAAGCATATTGGCTTCCTTTTCCTTTTTTGGATAGACAAATTGCAGACGCTTAGGTGCTAGATTATGTCGTTGCAAGCTGTCCAAGATATCTAAAAGTCGATCAGGGCGATGAACCATGGCCAAACGCCCATTAGATTTGAGAATACTCTGGGCACTACGACAGATTTCTTCCAAATTGGTCGTGATTTCATGTCGCGCCAAGAGATAATGTTCGCTCTCGTTCAAGTTTGAATGAGGATCTACCTTGAAATAGGGCGGATTACACAAAATCATATCCACCTTACTTCCCTGAATGTAAGCAGGCATATTTTTCAAATCATCACAGATGACCTCCATCTGCTCTTCCAAACCATTCAAACGGACAGAGCGCTCAGCCATATCTGCCAAACGCTCCTGAATCTCAACAGCCAAAATCTGTGCCTGAGTACGAGTGCTAGCAAATAGCCCCACTGCTCCATTCCCAGCACAGAAATCCACAATCAAGCCCTTCTTAGGGAAACGTGGAAAGCGTGATAAAAGAACACTATCCACCGAATAGCTAAAAACCTCTCTATTTTGAATGATTTTGATATCTGTCGAAAAGAGCTGGTTAATGCGCTCTCCTGATTTTAATAATTGTTCTTCTTCCATGGTCCTATTATAGCAAATTTATATTAACATTACAAAAAATATAGTTTTCTAACTAGTGCTTCTGCTTCTTCAAATGTTGAAGGGCTTCCTTGGTCCAAACTGGCATCATTCTTTTGAGAGGCGCGAAGCCGTAGTTAAAACGGTCGCTTGAAAAGCGTCTCCGTCTCGGAAACTGGTGCTTTTCTTCCTCCAAAGTGCGGATAGAAAGACTGGCTTTCCCTGTAAATTCATCTAAATCCACTACTTGAACCTGAACCTCTTCATCGACTTTCAAGGCGTCATGAATATTTTCAATAAATCCTGTCCGAATCTCTGAAATGTGAATCAGCCCTGTATCACCCGTTTCTAGCTCAACAAAAGCACCGTAGGGCTGAATCCCTGTAATACGGCCCTTTAGCTTATCACCGATTTTCATCTTAGTCCTCGATTTCAATAGTTTCAATCACAACATCTTCAACTGGCTTGTCCATAGCCCCTGTCTCAACAGAAGCAATGGCATCCAAGACAGCGTAAGACGCTTCATCAGCTAGCTGACCAAAAACAGTATGACGGCGGTCTAAATGAGGAGTTCCACCTTGGTTGGCATAGATTTCTGCGATTGGTTCTGGCCAACCACCACGAGCAATTTCTTTCTTAGAATAAGGCAAATGTTGATTTTGCACGATAAAGAACTGGCTACCGTTGGTATTTGGACCAGCATTGGCCATAGAAAGGGCACCACGGACGTTGTAAAGTTCTTCTGAGAATTCATCCTCAAATGATTCACCGTAGATTGACTCGCCACCCATACCAGTACCAGTTGGGTCTCCACCTTGAATCATAAAGTCCTTGATAATACGGTGGAAAATGACACCATCATAATAGCCATCTTTTGAAAGAGCAACAAAGTTAGCCACTGTTTTAGGAGCATGTTCAGGGAAGAGCTTGATACGCAAGTCTCCGTGATTGGTTTTAATGGTCGCAAGAGGACCTTCTACTGTTTCAATATCTACTTGTGGGAAATGCAATTCTTTTTCTACCATACCAAATCCTTCTAAGGCATCAAAAATGCCATCTTCTTCTAATGTTTTTGTAATATAATCTGCTTTTTCTTTGATGTTATCATGAGAAATTCCCATTGCAACGCTGATTCCAGCATAATCAAAGAGTTCCAAGTCGTTGAGGCCATCTCCAAAAACCATGACGTTCTCTGGTTTCAAGCCAAGGTGTTCCACAACCTTTTCCACACCCGTCGCTTTGGAGCCTGAAATCGGCACAATATCAGACGAATGTTGATGCCAACGAACCATGCGAAGTTTGTCAGAGAGACTATCAGGCAAGTGCAAGTCATCTCCTTTATCTTCAAAAGTCCACATTTGATAGATATCTTCTTTTTCATGGAAATCAGGATCTACATCCAAATCGGGGTAAATTGGATTGATCGCTTCACTCATCATATCGGTGCGAGTCGACAACTTGGCATCATGACTCCCAACCAAACCATACTCAATTCCCTCTTGCTTGGCCCAAGAGATATACTCCTCAACATCTGACTTCTCAATCTGATGTTGATAAATAACCTGACCTTTTTTATCTTCAATATAAGCCCCATTCAAAGTTACAAAAAAGTCAGGTTTGAGCTCACGAATCTCCGGAACGACACCAAAAATCCCTCGTCCAGAAGCAATACCTGTCAAAATTCCTTTCTCACGTAATTGCTTAAAAACAGTTGGGATTGAAGCTGGAATAAAACCTGTCTTTGAATTCCGCAATGTATCATCAATATCAAAAAAGACAATCTTGATCTTCTTTGCCTTGTATCTTAATTTGGCATCCATCTCACTACCTCTTTCAATCTAACTCTTTCCATTATACCATAAAGTAGCTAAATCCCCTATTTTCAAAAAATTTCCAGTTTTATTGTAAATCCTTGGATAAGTATAAAACTAAATCATCATCGTTTTGACAACTTGCACCCATTTCTAGCGGTTTATTTCTATACCAGACACCTGTACCATCTGGAATGTAGCTCCGTCTGATATACAATCTCTGGGCAGGGCCATAGCCTAAGTGCAAACCTACACCAAGAGTGACCTTACTCGAAACAAACTTGACTCGTTTTTCTGCTTTTTCTAGCAGTTGATTCCCAATCCCTTGATTTCGAAAATGCTCAAACACATTAAAATCTGATAATTCTGGATAGACTTCTGCAAAAGGACCATGTTTAGCAGAGGGCAAAATGGTAATGTAGCCCGCTACAGCACCATCAATCTCTGCAACTAAAACTTCTCTCTCCCCACTTTCCTGTTCCAGAAAATATCTAGCCAAAATTTCCTCTCTACCAGGCCAACCTTGATTCATAAATCCATGAGATAAGGATTCAATATCAGACTTAATCATATTTCTAATCGTACAATTCATCTTTGACTTACCCACCTTTACTCTTTCTATTACCATTATAGCACGCCAAAGTCAGAAAAAAACTATCTCGTGAAAAAAGACCCAACCAGGTCTGAAAAAGAGGTCCACCCGGACCCCAACTCGCTCTCTCATTTCAAGGCTCGTGAAAAAAAGACCCAACCGGGTCTGAAAAAGAGGTCCACCCGGACCTCTTTTTTAATCTTCGTTTACGAAAGGCATCAAAGCCATTACGCGAGCGCGTTTGATAGCTGTTGTTACTTTACGTTGGTTTTTAGCTGAAGTTCCTGTTACACGACGAGGAAGGATTTTTCCACGTTCTGAAACGAAACGGCTAAGAAGCTCAGTATCTTTGTAATCAACATATTCAATTTTGTTTGCTGCGATGTAATCAACTTTTTTACGGCGTTTGAATCCGCCACGACGTTGTTGAGCCATGTTTTTTCTCCTTTATAATTTTAGTTGTCCATTAGAATGGTAAATCATCATCTGAAATATCCAATGGATTTGTTGCTCCAAATGGATTTTCATCACGTGAAAAGTCTGGTACTGAATTTGTAGGCGCTGAATAGTTTGAACTTGGTGCAGAATAAGCTCCACCTGTGTGACCCTCCCGCACACTACGGCTTTCCAACATTTGGAAATTCTCAGCCACGACCTCTGTCACGTAGACACGTTGTCCTTGCTGGTTATCGTAACTACGAGTCTGAATACGACCTGTCACCCCGATAAGTGAGCCTTTTTTAGCCCAGTTAGCAAGATTTTCAGCCTGTTGGCGCCACATAACGACATTGATAAAATCAGCCTCGCGTTCGCCATTTTGACTCTTAAATGTACGGTTTACTGCAAGAGTAAAAGTCGCAACTGCTACATTTGATGGGGTATAACGCAACTCAGCGTCACGTGTCATGCGCCCTACAAGTACAACATTGTTAATCATAGTTTACCTTCTTACGCGTCAGTTTTGACGATCATGTGACGAAGAATGTCAGCGTTGATTTTTGAAAGACGGTCAAACTCTTTAAGAGCTGCATCGTCGTTTGCTTCAACGTTAACGATGTGGTAAAGTCCTTCACGGAAATCTTTGATTTCGTATGCAAGACGACGTTTTTCCCAATCTTTTGATTCAACAACAGTTGCACCGTTGTCAGTCAAAATAGAATCGAAACGTGCTACCAAAGCGTTTTTAGCTTCTTCTTCAATGTTTGGACGAATGATATAAAGAATTTCGTATTTAGCCATTGATATGTTCCTCCTTTTGGTCTAATGACCCCAAGACTTTGCAAGGGGTAAGTGAGGTTCGCTCACAATAAACTATTATACTAGAAAACATTTTTTTACGCAAGTAAAAAGGCTGAAATAAAAAAGAAGATGACGAATCATCTTCTCAAAAAATATAACTCTATAGAGAGTGATTAATATTTTAGTATTTATCAAACTATAGAGATTACGGATCCGTTTTACTGATTTTTACCAAAGACATCTCGATAGAGCATTCCTGTTCGTAAACTCTCTGCGTCTCCTCCTAATTGCTCCACCAACTCGTAGGCAAAGGCAAGGGCTGTTGAAGGGCCTCGACTGGTTGTCAATTGACCATCTACCACTACTGTTTCCTTGACGTAGTGACCATCAAGGATTTTCTCTTGAACGCCGTCATAACAAGTGTACTGCTTGTTTTTCAATATCCCTGCTTGATTGAGAGCAATTGGTGCAGCACAAATGGCTGCCAGTTTCTTCCCTTCTTGCTCAAAGCTTTGCAACTCTTGAACCAAGGCCTGATTGTCCCGCAAATGTGCAGAACCAGGCATGCCACCAGGAAGGACAACCATATCATAGTCTGATAAATCACCATCAAAGACACGATCTGCTGTGACTTGGATTGCATGTGAACCCGTCACTTGCTCTTCAAAACCAACCATATCACAAGTGATATTTGCACGACGCAAAACATCCACAACTGTCAAAGCTTCAATTTCTTCAAAGCCCTGAGCTAACATAACTGCTACTTTTACCATGATTTTCTCCTTATTTGATTTGTTTTAAAACAACCTTTTTCCGCTTGAATGGAACTTTTCCGCTCTTTTCTTCAGCTAGATTGGTCTGGTAACTCATCGATAAAAGTAAGCCCACACCAATCAGATTACTGATAATAGCCGATCCCCCTTGAGAAATGAAAGGCAAGGGAATCCCCGTCAAAGGAAGCAAACCTGTCACGGCACCGATATTCTCAAAGATATGGAAGAGTAACATCATAATTAAACCTGTAGAAATATAGGTGTAGAACTGATTATTTGATTTAAGAGTAATCTTCAACATACGATAAATCAGCATGAGATAAAGGGCGATAACAAGGACAGAGCCAATAAAGCCAAAATCTTCTGCAATGACCGTGAAAATCATATCCGACTCTCGAACTGGAATAAGCAGATTAGAAGCATTAAAACCCTGTCCAAACAAGCCACCGCTTCCAATGGCAATCTGTCCTTGAGCCTGCTGATAGGTCGTTGTTTGAGCAAAGTCAAATGGGTTGAGCCAAGCCAAAATACGGTTGATTTGATAGGTCGGCATTCCCAGTTGATGGAGAAAAGCCCGACCGTCCTTGCTGATAAAAATAGCTAAGAAACCTGCAATTCCTGTTACAGCAGTCACAAATACTGGGATAATAATTTTCCAAGAAACCCCCGATAATAAAACGATTCCTGAGAAAATGGCTACAAAAACCAAAGCCGTCCCCAAGTCACTTTGAAGTGCCAAAAGAACTAGGACTGGAATGGTAAAGACAATCATCCAAAAAATCAACAAAAAGTCCAGCGGAACTGTGCGTCTCCATTCCTTATGTTTCTTTGTAAATTGGACAATGACACGGGCCAACATGAGGATATAGGATATCTTCATAAATTCTGACGGCTGGAACAAGGTAACACCATTTACCGATACCCAGTTTTTGGCACCCGTTGATGCAACTAAACTTGGATTATAAAAGACGATAGGCAAGACCATAAGTCCCAAGCCTAAAATATACAGAAAGGGGGTCACTTTCCAAAGAAATTCTGTATTGAAGAGCATGACCACAAAACCAATTACAAGTCCCAAGGCAATCCAGGCAACCTGCTGCCCTAAAATGGGCAAGATATTATTTGGATAATCATGACTAACGGCAATATAAATAGCCACCACGCCGATAACCAGTAGGAAAAATACTGGCAGAAGCAAACTATAATCGACTCTAGAGTCGAGAGAACGTTTCATATATTCACCTTTTCTCTTTCTTAGATTTTTCATTTTTGTGGTTTTGGAGGAAATCAATGACAGCAGAGGTAATCTGGTTTCTATTCACCTCTCTGATAGTTCTTTCCTTCGCTAAAGCTTGTCTAATCTGTTTACCATATCGTTTATGAACAATTCGACTATCCAATATCACAGCAATGGAAGCTTGTTCCTCTTTTCTAATTGTTCTACCCAAAGCCTGTTTGAGACGAATAATGGCCATTGGCAGCTGATAATCATAGAAAGGATTCTTCCCTTCCTGACGCAATTCATGATTTAATTTTCGTGTTAAAGGTTCTTGGGGATTTTGGAAAGGCAATCGAGGAATTACTTGAATAACGCAAGGATGGGTAGAAAAATCAACCCCCTCCCAGAAACTTCCTGTTCCAAGTAATATTTGTCGCTCTCCTTTTTCAAAACGTTTCTTCAGCTGACTGGGTTCCCCATTTTTATATTGGGCCAAATGAGGATGGTCTAGTAAATCTGACACTGCTAACAGTAATTCTTTAGACGTAAATAAAACAAGCAAAGGCTCTTGAAACACCTGTAAGGAATGGATAACTGATGTAACCTCTTCTGCATAATCTAAAGGAGAATGTTCAGTTACTAAAGGAAAATCATTTACTAATAGAACTTCTTGCTGTTTCTGTTGCAAAGTTTCAACTGTAATAAGTGGAGCTTCAGTAAATCCTAATAAGTCCGCTAAAGAAACCCTATTACTGATTTCAAGAGTGGCAGATACGCCAAGCACTCTGCAATCTTCTGGCAATAAATCTGCTAGTAGAAAGCGACCTTTTTTACTTGAACAAATTAACACATCCTTACTAGACTTCTCAGCAGTTGCCAGCCAAAATTCACGGTCGGATGTAAAAAAGCGCGTCATATCTCTATACTCAGGAAGATTTAACTCAGAAAAATGCTGGCGTAAGTTTTCAAGAGAATCCAACCACTTGTCATTCTTAAGTCCTGAGTAAAACTGATCTATCAAATAGCGACATTCAAACCCAATACTCTCAAGCAACCGTCTCTGAATAAGATCTTTTTCTGTTTCCAAGGACTTTTCAACTTGTGTTACTAAAGCTTCGAGGAGATAAGACTCTTGGGCGAGGTTTTCAAGGGCAATCAGCATTTTTTGAGCTTCATCTATGATTACCAAGCGATTGTTGACAAACTCTGGAGCATCCTCTAAACGTGTTACTAGATAAGCGTGATTGGTTAACAAAAGGTGACTCGATTTAGCCCTATCTTGACTGCGTTGCCAGAAGTCCTCAGAAATAAATAAACTTTTTTTTGAAAGTTTTCCATCATGTACAAGTTCAGCTAGAAAATGTTGATAACGATACAGCTGCCCGATTTCATCTAAGTCACCTGTTTCTGTCTCTGTTAACCAAATCAAGACTTGCATTTTAAAGCGTGTGAATAGGCGGTTGGACTCTGGCCTATGGAGTATCTTATAGAAATTATCGAGCTTCAAATAATTCTGGGGTCCCTTAAGACTATGAATATCAATATGAAAAGTATCTTTTAATCGCCTTCCTTCTTCTTGCATAATTTGATTTTGAAGGATTTTGGTAGGAACACTAACAAGGATGCCCCCTTCATTTTCCATGCTCAAAGCCGGCAGCATGTAACCATAAGTCTTTCCAAGTCCCGTTTGGGCTTGAATAAACGCGGTTTTCTGTTCCCTTAATAACTGCTCAACTTTTTCTGCAAATTCAACTTGCTGAGGACGTTCATCCAAGCCTAACAAGGACATATTTTTAGTAAAATCCTTAGATAGCTTACGTGGTTTTAAAGACTGACTTTTCTTTCTTAGAAAGAGTCCATGGAACTCCATCAAATAGTGAGAAGAAAGGAGGGACTGGCGCTGATATACTTCTTCAATCACTAAATAAGTTTCATAAAGGAGGTTATCCGCAAGATTTAACAACGTTTCTAAAAGTCCTTTTGGTAACTGAAAAAGTTTTTGACGCATAAAAAGCAAAAGCTCTGCTGTTGCTTGTGCATCAGAGAGAGCGGTGTGGGCGTGGTCTAACTTAATCCCTAACTCTTGACAGAGAATGCCGAGATTGTACTTTTCAAACTGAGGGTACAAAACCTGTGCTAACTCAACGGTATCCACTCGTGGAGTTCTCAATTCATAACCTTCAAAGAATAGGTACTCTGCTAGAAGATTTGCATCAAACTGTACATTGTGCGCGACAAAAACACCATTCTTGACTAGCTCAAAAATCCTTCCAGCTACCTGTGAAAACTCTGGAGCAACTGCCAACCGTTGATCAGTCAAACCTGTCAATTCTTTTATATGAGAATCCAAGGGCTCATGAGGATTGATGTCAGTCCCATACTGATCGACGATTTCACCATTTTCAATCACCACAACACCCACTTGAATAATTTTTGCCTTGCTTCCGGTGCTAGTGGCCTCTAAATCAACAACCACATACCGATCATTTCTCGAATTCATCATTAAAAATTATATCAAAAAAAGCCCTGTTTGACACCCCTCAACTTCGATAGAAAAATCTCTTTGCTTGAAAAAATTTTTATAAAATGTTTGAATAGTATTATACAGAAAAGGAGACATAAGATGAACCCATTAGATTTGTTTAATCAAGTAAAAGAGCTAATCGAAACAAAAGATTTCGAAGCTGCAAAAACATTTGTTGCAGAAAATCAAGAACAGCTTGGAGAATACTTCTCTCAAGCTCAGCAGTTGATTTCTGGTTCTGAAGGTCTAGATGGCCTCGTTGGAAAGATTAAAGGATTTTTCTAAAACTATAAAGGCGCCTGAAACAATCAGGTGCCTTTTTGAGATATTTTTTTCATTATTTTGGGCAGATAAGAGCTGATTCCCGTCGGCAAGACCACATAATGTTCTTGAGATAGTTCTTGGGCTATGGCTGAGTGAAGATGGGTTGCCACTGCCACACGTTCGTAGAGACTGGCTTGTCGGAATTGGCCTACAAATCCTGCAATCATCCCAGCCAGAGTATCTCCCATTCCCCCAGTCGCCTGATAGGGACCACCAACCTGTAACTGGTAAAAATCAGATTGACCAACTTGCCAAATACGAGTAGCTGGACCTTTCTCCACCAAAATTGTTCCTTGAGGAAAGGAAGTCAGGGCACTAGATGTTGTATCTTCCTTTTGCTTTTCAATAGCAATACCAGACAACTTTTCCCATTCTTTTTGGTGGGGAGTTAAGATAAGCTGGTTAGATGGAAACGACAAACTTGTCCTAGCAAGGATGGTTAAGGCCCCTCCGTCTACAATCAAAATCTGTTTCTTTTTTAAGCTGGCAAAAATCTGTTTGACTAGATTTTCTCCAAAAGCATCTTCTCGTAAACCAGGCCCCAGCAAGACAACTTCTGCCTTCTCCAATTGCTCTTTTAACAACTGCTGGTCTTGAAGAGAAAAGGCCATAGCCTCAGGTAAATGACTGTGCAAAGCTGGGATATTTTCCCTATCCGTTCCAACAGTCACCAAACCAGCTCCACTTTTAACAGCTGCCAAAGCAGCCATGATGATAGCACCACCATAAGGATAAGTCCCACCAAGCAAAAGCAGACGGCCATAGTCTCCTTTATGACTGGTACGAGAACGTTCAATAATAACTTTTTCTAATAATGCTTGCTCAATCACTTTCATTGTTTTTTCCTCTCTATTCATTATACTATAAAGTCTATCCACCTTGCATCTTAAATATAAATCTCTTCGTTCATATAGAAAAAGAGGGGACAAAGCCCCTCTACTCTCCTTTCGTCCAAACACGAAAGTAAACGATTCCATTTTCACTAGTAAAGACGGGGAGGACTAATTGGCCCTCTCCATCTATTCGACTCATTTATCGATTCATTTTTTATCTTCTACCAATCTATACAACTAGAATGGTATTAGGCGCACAGACTAGTCCTCTTTGCGTTTTGCAGTTAATAAAGCTGCTGACAAGGCCAAGGTAACACCTGCCAAGAAAATAGCTGTTTCTGACTGTTTTTCACCAGTTTCTGGCAATCTCTTGTCTTCCTTGGCAACTTGAACTGGTGCTTCTGGAGTCTGAGATTTTTCTAACGAACTTAGTTTAAACTCTGGTTTTTCTACTGTCGGTGCTGGTTGATTACCTACTGTAGCTAGAATACCACGGTACTCTGGAAGTTTATGTTCTAGAGCCATTACAGCATTAACGCCACCCTTAAATTCAGGTTTCTCAACACTTGGTACTGCTTGATCTCCTACTGTGGCTAGAATTCCTGTGTATTCTGGAACTTCATTGACTGCTGCTTCTACAAAGTTAGCACCACCTTTGAATTCTGGAACTTCGTTTACTGCCGCTTCTACAAAGTTAGCACCACCTTTGAATTCTGGAACTTCGTTTACTGGCGAAGGTTCCTCACCCTTACTATTTGAAATAAATGGTTTTACTCCTACCTCGATAATACGATTTTGAGCTTTTCTTTGTTCAGAATGAACAAGAGTTCTATTAGTTCCTGATACTTGAATATAGTCAACTTTTTCTCCAGCTTGTCCTTCAGAAACTACACGACGTTGACCTTGAGCAAGTTCAGGGTTTTCACGAATAACTTCTTTAAACGGAAGTGGAGTCTTTTCAATTTCTAAACTTGGAGTTTCTGCTACTAAGTTCTTAACGCCTTCTGTCGGTGTTGTTTGGAAGGTAGACTTAAAGTGTAAACGATATTCTTTCACCAGATTTCCATCTTTGGAAACAAGACGAACGAGTGTTGGAAGATTTGTATTTCCATAATCCACTACCGTGACTACTCCATGTCCACTAGTTGTCGCAGTGACTTTTGGTTTAGTTCCCATTGTTGTTAGGGTGTACTCTGTCACATTTGGATCAAAGTTTTCCAATGCTTTTCCATCGATTGAAATAGTCGCTGATGGTGTTTCGACTTCTGCTCCCTTGCCTGCAGAATAGGCTGTAAATTCGACTACTGCTAGACCGTTAGTAGTAGACTTACGAGTCATTCGAGCACGAATAGCTGTCGTTTGAATCGGATCAAAGTTAAACTCGATTGGTTTCCCAGCTACTAATTCTCCAGAAGCTTTGTAAGGAATTGGTGCCCAATTTTCTGCCTTGTTGAATGGATGGTCAGCATTTTCTTTGTAACGAGAAATCGTACTTGGTTCTGTAAAGGCTGGACCAATATATCTTTCTAGAACCATTTTCTCAGGAGCATCTGTGCCACTATCTTTAAAGAACTGAATGGCTACTTTTCCGATAGATTGAGAAGTAATTTTTCCATCCTTCTTAAAGAGTAATCCAACAGAAGTTTCTTGATTTTTCGGAGTACGAGACCAGTTTGTCCAACGTCCATCTTCATTGTATTTTCCATCATTGATATAGAAAATTCTATCATGTGAAGCTGCTTGTGTATCGTTCGTTGTTGAAGCAAAGGCTTTAGAGTCCGTTTCATTGTTGCTTGGATTTTCTGAGATGACTTGATTTCCTTTAGCTACAACTGTTACTTGCATGGTAGTTGTTAGATTTGTACCGATGACATGACCAGTTACTTGGAATCTTCCCTCATGCTCTGTCGCATGTTGAGGAATAGCATCCCATTTCACTGCCAGTTTATCTGTAGTCCAAGTATTTGAAGTTGGATAATAAACAGTGACTTCTGATGGAAGTTGAAGGGTATCTCCGAGCTTCAAAGTAGTTGCACCATTTTCAGCTGCTAAAGGTAGACTTGTATCTTTTTCATCATTACGGTAGATCCGATATTCTTTTAAAATAGTACCATCTTCAGCCTTCAAAATAAGACGTGTCGCACCTTTTGGACTTGTTGCTGGAACAAGAGTAACCAAACCATTGTTGCTAGCTGTTGCAGTAATTTCCTTGCTAGATTGAGGAATATAATAATCTGTTTTCGATGGATTAAAGTGTTCAAGATCCTTGCCATCTACCTTGATAGAAATCTCTGAACTTGTTTCACTTAAGACCTTGTTTCCAAGCACAGTTAGCTCTGTCAGACCAACACCTGATGTTCCATCAGCCTTCTTCATACGAATACGCACAGCGTAGGTTTCGACCTTGTCAAATGTGAAGTGATTGGTTTGAGTTGCAGACAGCTGACTTGGAGCATGTAGGTTTTCAACTGCTTTCCAATTGTCTGGATTATTAAATGGATGATTAGTATCACGCTGAGCATGACTGACATCACTTGGTAAATCTGGAATTTCTTTACCTACATAATATTCAACTACATATTCTTTTGGAAGACCAATTGCTCCATCAGTATAGAAATCAACCGACAAATTGTTGACAAAACGTTTCGTCAAGTCTCCTGAATTACCAAACAAGATAGAAGCCCAGTCATTATCAGTATTTGTTCTCCAAGTTGTCCATCTATTTTTAGCATCTGATGGCGTTCTTGATACAGTCAAGTCGTTCAAGGTATTGGCCGTGTCATCTCCTCCTGTATTGGATACAATGGCAGCTGGTAATTGTGAACCTGTCCATTGTTTAGAGATATTATTTCCAGCAACCACTTGACTAGACACTCGAACATGAGCTTTAGTTGTAAGATTGCTACCTACTAAACGACCATTGATTTCATAGACTCCTTCAGTTTGACTAAAGTTGGCTGGAACCTGATCCCAAACTACATCTTTATAGATAGTTGTTCCATTAGAATGGTAAGCACGAACATTAGCTGGCAATTGAACTGTCTCACCCTTAGGTACTGTGAGGCTGACTTCCTCTGCAACTTGTAAGCCTTCAACTGTCACCGTTGCTTGAGCTTCAATATCTGTGCCTTCTACATGTCCTTTAAGGGTAAAGCTATGATAGCGACCCAATTCTTTTTCATCTACCTTGTCCCAAGTTACAGATACTTTGCGTGGCAAGCCCTTATCAAATTCTGCCCCAACTTCTTTAGGTAGATTCGGTTGCTGATTAATGTCTGTAGAAATAGATACAGGATGAAGTTTCACAATCTTCTTGCTGACTTTATTTTCTTTAATCACCACTTCAGTGGTTACAGATTCTGTTTTCTCTGTTTGATTATCGATTCGAGGTGTCAAAGTCACTCTTCCCTTAGTATAGAGCAATAGATTCTGACCATTTACCTCAAGATGCCCACCATCAGATGATTTAGCTTCTAGGTGAATATCTGAAGCTGAAAATTCTGTTTGAGAACCATCCTCATAACTACCAATGACACGATAAGTTAAAACCTGATCTTCAGTAGCAGTTTCTTTTCCTTCCACAACTACTTCCAAACGTTTCAAGGCAGGAGCTTCCTTAACAAACTGAATTAGGTAAGTTTGAACCAAGTCACCCTTTTGATCACTCAAGAAGACCGAGGCCTGATAACCATTATCAGCAGAAGCTTGTTGAACAGTTACTTGATAACCAGTAGTCTGAGCCCCAACACTTGGAATTGTTCCAGTGTAAGGAAGGGATACACGGTAATAAGTCTTGCCAGACTCGAAGTTCTCAAGAGCTTTATCCCCAACAGTAAGTCCTGTAATGCTACTTGTTGTTTCCTTACTGCTTGCGATAAAGGTTGCCGTAACTTCATGGCCATCATCTACTAATTTACCAGTAGCTTCCGTACGTCCCCCTTCCTTGGTCAAAGCAGCAGGATCTTTCAAGGTCCAAGAAACAACGACTGTATCAATTAAACTACCATCTGTCAGAACAGCTGTGACTGTTTTATCCAAATCTGCTGCAGTTGTACCAACTGGTACTGTAGCAACTTTTGGTAACCATCTATCTAAGGCAATCACTTTTACAAGTGCCTCAGCTTTGGTTTCCAAACCTTCTACACGTCCAGATACTTTTTTCTCACCTGCACTTGTAAGCAAGTCAGCTGGCACATCCCATGTTACAGTCTTTTCCTCAACACTACCGTCACTATAAATAGCTGTTACTGTTTGAGGCAATTCAGGATTTGTAGTCACGTCAGTTGTTGCTTTAACAGGAGCAAAGGCTACAAAGTGACGGTTTTCTTTCTTACCAGACACAGTTGCGACCGTTGCGCTATCAGATGTCAAACCAGCAGAATCTGCATAAAGAGTAAATTTACCTTCTTTTTCTGTTGATTTTACAATGACAACTCCTTTACCATTGAAAGCACGTCTTTGCCATGTTCCATCCGCTTGAGCTTTGTAGCGCTCACGGCTAGCTTGTTCTCCATTATCGACCCCAACAATTTGTCCCTGACCATGAAGATTGAAATGAACAAGATTATTCGCTGTCGGAACCACATTCCCATCGCCATCAACAATTTCGTAATGGATGTAGGATAGGTCTTTCCCATCTGCAGTGATAACATGCTCTTCTTTAGTCAGACGAACTCTTGCTGGTTCCCCTGCAGTTGTCACACTATCACGCGCAATTTCGTTACCATTTTCATCTCTAGCAATCGCAGTCAGTGTGCCGGGTTGGTATTTCACAAGCCACTCAAGATACAATTCACTTGGTTTAGCCCCTTCATGATAAGAACGTCCATCTTCTGTCCTTTTCTTCGTATATTCCTTTTTACCAAGCGACTGTCCATTTAAGAACAATTCGACACTTGCAGCATTTGAGAAGGTACGAACTGGAACCTTTCCATCGACTAGCATCTTGCGATCCTTAAGTGTCTCTTCAGTCCAGTTCCAATGTGGTAAAATGCGAACAGTTGGCTTTTCTTTAGCACTATACCATTCACTACGGTAAAGGTAAAAATCATTCTTCGGTAAACCAGCCGTATCGATGATACCAAAGTAAGAGCTCTTCACAGGTGTATTATCTTGGTTATGCCATGGAGTTGGTTCTCCAATATAATCAATACCTGTCCAGATAAATTGTCCAGCATAGCCAGCACGATCACGGTCAAAAGTCCATGACTCAGTAGCTGTTCTTCCCCACCCAACACGGTCATTACCATAATCAGATTGTTCATAGTGACGATTTGGACGGTTATCGTGTCCAAGGATTTGAGCAGGATTGTAATAAGAATCACGCGTTCTAGTAGCTGAAGAGGTTTCAGAACCATAAATGAGCCAGTCTGGATGCGCTCTACGAACCGCATCATAAAAACGTTCACCATAGTTCATACCGACAGCATCCATGATTTCTGCGAGTTTCAAGAAATCACCTGTCGCTGCACGACTAAATTTATTTTCACCCATAGTGACATAACGTTCAGTATCAATTGCCTTGATAATAGTCTTCAGACGTTTAGCAGTTTCGATAGAGCGAGGACTACCATTTGCCTCTTCTACCTCATTTCCAAGAGACCACATTACGATAGACGGATTGTTCTTATCCCGTTCTACCATTGTTCTGAGATCAAAATCAGACCACTTCTCACCCTTCTTAGCTTCAGGATGGGTTGCATCTTGATCAAAGAAACGTCCATAGTCATAAGTCTTCTTACCACCATACCAGGTATCAAAAGCTTCCTCTTGAACCAAAAGACCTAAACTTGCTGCAGCATCAAGTAACTGAGGACTAGCTGGATTGTGGGTTGTTCGAATAGAGTTAACCCCCATATCTTTCAGGAGTTTTAATTTACGATAGGTAGCCTTATAATTTTCTTCTGCACCCAAAGCTCCATTGTCATGGTGAATACTTACTCCGTGGAATTTCATGCGTTCACCATTCAGAGAGAAACCATCCTTAGCAGTCCAATTGAAAAAACGGTAACCAAATGTATCTTCTGTTACATCAACTAGTTGACCTTCTTTATAAACCTTTGTTTTCAGCACATACAGTTGAGGATGATAACTTTTTGTCGTCCAAAGAGTTGGTTTATTAACTAGGATTGTTTGTCTGAAATCTGCAACTTCATTTTCTGCTAAATTCTTCGTTTCAGAGCGAACTAATTCTGAGACAACCTTGCCTTCCTTAGTGAAAATTTGTTGTTCCACAAAGACTTTAGCAGCCTTCTTATCCGTATTTTTAATCTTACTTTGAACCTGTGTTTCAACATTCCCTTCTTTTTGCTCAGCAAGTTTTGGAGTAGTGATATGATTACCATTTTCGGCAACATGGACTTTATCACGATAACTAAGAGTTACATCACGATAAATCCCACTTCCTGAATACCAACGACTACTTGGTTGCTTATTGGTCACTTGAACAGTAATTGAATTTTCACTACCATCCTTGTTTAAAAATTCTGTGATATCATATGAAAAATGATTATAGCCACTTGGATAATGTCCTACAAATTTACCATTTACATAGACCTTTGAATCCATGTAAACCCCATCAAAATTGATACGAACATCCTTATTCTTGTCTGCTTCATTTAATGTGAAAGTCTTACGATACCAGGCTGTTCCACCATTTAACTGGCCACCTTCATTACGCGCGGGAGACTTGTGATCAAAGTCAAAATAAATACTCCAATCATGTGGAAGATTCAATTTAGACCAATCATGAACATCCACATCTTTTTTTGAAAAATCGCCTTGGGCATTTAGTTTAAAATACCAATCTTTATTAAAATCTTGTTTTCGCTCCGATAATAGTTGTTTTTCCTTTTCAACTTCAGCTTTGTTTGACTCTCCAGATAGTGCTTGCATTTTTTCAGAAGAAGGTTTGATCTCTGTGTCTGCTTTCACTTGGTCCTTTTCAGAAGTTTTTTTAGAATCCTCTTTCAGTTCTGTTCCAGATGTTGATGCAGATTCAACAGGCTTTGGATTTGCCTCTTCAGATTTCTGTTTGTCCTCAGCCTTGGTTCCTTCTTCTACTTTATTTGGAGTTTCCACTTTAGGACTAGCAAATTCATGACTACCATCGTTAGCAGGTCTAGTAGTTTCTGTATCCTTAGTCACTTTATCTTCTGTCGACTCAGCTTTGGGTTTTACAAACTCACGCCCACCATTCTCATCAGCCTTTGCGATAGCAGCTGCCACATCATCGGGAAGCTTATCTAAAGGCTGAGCTTGATGAACAGTTGTTTCTCCTGTTTGAGTATTGGATGAAGCCACTTCCTCAGCTTGTACAGCTGAAATGCCAAATATACTAGCCCCAATCATTACAGATGCCGCACCTATTGCAAATTTACGAATGCTATAATGACAACGTTTATCAAAAAGTCTTTTGTTCATTAAAATCCTCATTTCTTTTTCTTGATACAAAGTAAGCGCTTACTTTATTTTAAAAAACGACCTCCTTCTGAATACACAAACACGTACCAAGTTCGATAATATATTTTATATATTAAATATATCAAAACACACCTAAAATTGCAATCATTTTCCATCAATTTAACCTAATAAAATGGTATGCAAGATAAGTTCATTCAAAAGAAATAAGTGCAATGAAAGTAGCTTTCTATTCTAGACTCTTTCCAATACAAATTTCATTCTATTAATAGCATTTTCATACTTCAAATTTATAGTTTATGGACTCATATCATTTTAGACTGCATTATATAAAAAGAAGGTAAAACATTATTCTACCTTCTTTTTTCCTATTTTCTATCCAATGTCCGAAGTGCTGCTTGATAAGTTTGCTCCATCAGCATGGTAATGGTCATAGGACCTACACCTCCAGGAACTGGTGTGATGTGGCTAGCAAGTGGGGCAACTGCCTCATAATCAACATCACCACATAGCTTCCCATTTTCATCGCGATTCATCCCAACATCAATGACAACTGCTCCAGGTTTAACAAAGTCAGCAGTCACAAACTTGGCACGACCGATTGCAACCACCAGAATATCTGCTTTAGCAGCCACCTTGGCAAGATTATGAGTCCGTGAGTGAGTCAAAGTCACTGTAGCATTCTTTGCCAAAAGAAGCTGGGTCATGGGTTTTCCGACGATATTGGAACGACCGATGACGACCGCATTTTTACCTTCCAAGTCAATCCCATATTCATGAAACATTTCCATAATCCCTGCAGGTGTCGAAGGAATCATGACTGGATGACCTGACCAAAGACGCCCCATGTTTAGCGGATGAAAACCATCCACATCTTTTTCTGGGTCAATGGCTAATAAAACCGCCTCTTCATCAATATGTTTTGGCAATGGTAACTGGACCAATATCCCGTGCCATTCTGAATCTTGATTGTATTTGGCAATCAAGTTTAACAATTCCTCTTGGGTAATGGTTTCTGGAACTCGGACTACTTCACTACGAAAACCAGCTGCAAGGGCAGAACGTTCCTTATTTCGAACGTAGACTTGGCTGGCAGGGTTGTCCCCAACCAAAATCACCACCAAACCAGGTACTAAACCTGTTTCTTCCTTTAATCTTGCAGTCTTTTCAGCCAGCTGTCCTTGTAACTTAGCTGCTAGAGCCTTCCCATCAATAATCTGTGTCATATCACTTCTCTTTTCTTTCAAATATCTTCCATTATACCAAAAACTGTTAGTCCCCTCTAACACTTCTTTCCTAGGCAATCCTATAGTTTCAAACTATAAGAAAAAGGAGCGGATATTCCATCCAACTCCTTATTCTTATTAGAAAATCTAATTAGATTTAATCTTCTTTTTTCTTACGAGCAAGAAGTCCAAACCCTCCTAGTGCTCCAAGAAGTCCGAGCGATGCTAGACTAGCGCTAGCTTCTGTACCTGTGTTAGGCAACTCTTTTTGACCTTCAACATATTTAGGTGTTTCTTGTTTAGAAGGTTTAGAAGGTTGAGCTGGTTTAGCAGGTTTTTCTACTTCCCTAGGATTTGGAACATAGTTAATTACTGTATCTTGACTTGGATCTGTTGGGATGTTTGGTACTACATATCCTTTTGATGGATCTTTCGGATCAACTGGTTTAAGTGGGTTGCCATCTTTATCTTCTGGAGTGAATCCTGGAACGTATGGTAACACTTCTGTTGGTTGTCCTGGTTTTGTTGGATCTTGTGGGTCATTTGGATACTTGATTGGAGTTGTTGGTTGACCTGGGATGTTTGGAATCCATGATCCGATTGGTTTGTAAACGTATGTTACTGTTGAACCATCTTTTCCAATCTTACCTTTAGCTTCTCCTTCAACACGAACTAGTAGGTGTCCTGGAATAACTTTTCCACTTGTAGAGTACTCATCTCCCACTTTTCCTTCTGTTGTTTCTGAAGGGATTAAGTCTTTGCCTTTTTCATCTACATATTTAACTACTAGTTTAGCTTTGTTTGCTACGTAGTTAATTACTGTATCTTGACTTGGATCTGTTGGGATGTTTGGTACTACATATCCTTTTGATGGATCTTTCGGATCAACTGGTTTAAGTGGGTTGCCATCTTTATCTTCTGGAGTGAATCCTGGAACGTATGGTAACACTTCTGTTGGTTGTCCTGGTTTTGTTGGATCTTGTGGGTCATTTGGATACTTGATTGGAGTTGTTGGTTGACCTGGGATGTTTGGAATCCATGATCCGATTGGTTTGTAAACGTATGTTACTGTTGAACCATCTTTTCCAATCTTACCTTTAGCTTCTCCTTCAACACGAACTAGTAGGTGTCCTGGAATAACTTTTCCACTTGTAGAGTACTCATCTCCCACTTTTCCTTCTGTTGTTTCTGAAGGGATTAAGTCTTTGCCTTTTTCATCTACATATTTAACTACTAGTTTAGCTTTGTTTGCTACGTAGTTAATTACTGTATCTTGACTTGGATCTGTTGGGATGTTTGGTACTACATATCCTTTTGATGGATCTTTCGGATCAACTGGTTTAAGTGGGTTGCCATCTTTATCTTCTGGAGTGAATCCTGGAACGTATGGTAACACTTCTGTTGGTTGTCCTGGTTTTGTTGGATCTTGTGGGTCATTTGGATACTTGATTGGAGTTGTTGGTTGACCTGGGATGTTTGGAATCCATGATCCGATTGGTTTGTAAACGTATGTTACTGTTGAACCATCTTTTCCAATCTTACCTTTAGCTTCTCCTTCAACACGAACTAGTAGGTGTCCTGGAATAACTTTTCCACTTGTAGAGTACTCATCTCCCACTTTTCCTTCTGTTGTTTCTGAAGGGATTAAGTCTTTGCCTTTTTCATCTACATATTTAACTACTAGTTTAGCTTTGTTTGCTACGTAGTTAATTACTGTATCTTGACTTGGATCTGTTGGGATGTTTGGTACTACATATCCTTTTGATGGATCTTTCGGATCAACTGGTTTAAGTGGGTTGCCATCTTTATCTTCTGGAGTGAATCCTGGAACGTATGGTAACACTTCTGTTGGTTGCCCTGGTTTTGTTGGGTCTGCTGGATCATTTGGATACTTGATTGGAGTTGTTGGTTGTCCTGGAATATTTGGAATCCATGAACCGATTGGTTTGTAGGTTACTACTTCTGTAGCATCTTTTGAATCCGCAGTTACTTTTGTAGTTGGTACACTTGCTTTGTCAGCTAAGTATCCTTTAACTACTGGTGATTTCACTTCAGCTAAGTCTTGAGCTGGAGTCCAATCTCCGTAAGTCACTTCACCTGTTACTAAGTTGACCTTAGCTTCACGTGTAAATTTAGCTTCTTGTGTTACTGTTTTTGGTGTTCCATCTTCATTTAATACTGGAGTTCCATCTTCGTACACATAAGTGATTGTACGTGTTACTGTTTTGTTTAGATCTTTTTCTTCCAAGCCAGCTGGGTATTTAGGTCCGTCTGGGTTGTTTGGATCTACTGGAGTTCCTGGTGTTTTTGGTTGATCCGGTGTTACTGTAACTTCTTTTTGTTTAAGTGTTACTTTGAACTCTTGATCTGTATCTTTATCCGTATCGAACTTACCACCTTCTGGGTATGTATTAGATACTAATTCATATCCTTTGTTTTCAAGTTCTTTGATTTTCGCTTTTACATCAGCCTCTTTTGTAAGTGGTGTATCTGAGTCACCTTCTTCAGTAATTTCAGCTACTCCTGGAATTGGGTTTCCTTTTTCATCTACGAAAGTTGTTTTAGCTTTTTGAGTATCTTTTACGTAGTTAATCGGCGTACTTTGAGTTGGATCGTTTGGAATATCTGGAATGACATATCCTTTAGTTGGATCTTGTGGATCTACTGGTTTAAGTGGTTGTCCATTTCCATCTTTTGGAGTCATACCTGGTACGTATGGTAATACCGGTTTATCAGTTCCTGGTTTTGTTGGATCATCTGGATTATTCGGATATTTGATTGGGTTTGTTGGTTGTCCCGGGATATTTGGTACCCATGATCCTAGTGGTTTGTATGTTACTACTTCTTTAATATCTTCAGAATCACCTGTTACATTTACCACCGCAACACTTGCTTTGTCAGCTAAGTATCCTTTAACTACTGGTGATTTAACTTCAGCTAAGTCTTGTGCTGGTGTCCAGTCTCCGTATGTAACTTCTCCTGTTACCAAGTTCACTTTTGCTTCACGTGTGAATTTAGCTTCTTGTGTTACTGTTTTTGGTGTTCCATCTTCATTTAATACTGGAGTTCCATCTTCGTACACATAAGTGATTGTACGTGTTACTGTTTTGTTTAGATCTTTTTCTTCCAAGCCAGCTGGGTATTTAGGTCCGTCTGGGTTGTTTGGATCTACTGGAGTTCCTGGTGTTTTTGGTTGATCCGGTGTTACTGTAACTTCTTTTTGTTTAAGTGTTACTTTGAACTCTTGATCTGTATCTTTATCCGTATCGAACTTACCACCTTCTGGGTATGTATTAGATACTAATTCATATCCTTTGTTTTCAAGTTCTTTGATCTTAGCTTTAACATCAGCTTCTTTTGTTAATGGAGTTTCTGATCCACCTTGTTCAGTAATTTCAGCTACCCCTGGAATTGCATTTCCTTTTTCGTCTACAAATGTTGTTTTCGCTTTTTGGATTGCTGTATATTTAACAACATATTCGTAATCTTCATCTGTAGCTGTTGTTGCTTGTACTGGTACTTTTTCAACACTTGCGATGTAACCTTCTTTTTGAGGTACTGCAAGTTCTGGAAGATCAGTACTTTGACCATTAGTTCCTTTCCAGTTAATATAAACTGGTTTGTCTTCAGAGTTAATTACCGCTTTACCTTGTGCAGTTAACTTGATTGAACCTGTGTAACTTACAGTTTGTTTTTGTGATGGGAATACATCAGTACCCGCTAAGCCTGCAACATTGTCAGCGTATACAAATTTAATTGTACGGTTTACTTCTTCTACTTTTGTTTTCTTAACATAATCATACTCTGCTGGGGTAACAAATGCAGATCCATTTATACCTTTAGCTTTTAATTCTTCTTCAGAATATAAATCTCTTGCTCTTGTCTTCGTAACACTTAGTGTTCCTTTTACGTTTTCAGGAGGAAGATCTGCAAGAATGTATTCTTCTCCGTTAACTTCTTTAACTAAGTCTACGTGATCATTACTTACATCATATTTGTTTCCAAGCACATTAGTGTAATCTTTTGAACCATCTTCACTTAAAGGAATATTCCCCGTATATCTTGTTGGTTCAAAACCTATAACTTCACCTGTCACTAAATCTTTGAATGTTCTAACAACAGCACCTGTTGGTGGCTCACCTTGAACTTTACCATCACCTTTAACACTCCAACCGTTTGGCACTGTAGTTATAACATCTTCTTTCTCACCGTTAATAGATTCTCCACCTGATACAGTAAGAGTTGCTGCAGTTTTATCGTTTCCTACATAACCTTGTTTAATTAATCCATTTTCATAAGTAATATTAGAATATTCACTTGTTAGAGTTTTGTCTTTTATTACTTTTTCAATACCTAAAGATTGAAGAGGCATAGAGACTATAGAATCTTCTTGAATAGTTCCTTCTGTAACAGTAAGTTCTAATTCCGTTGGTGAAATTAATCTAGGTGTTAATGTAAAACCAGTATCTCGACCATCTTGTAAAATCCATACATTGTTTTCATTAGCTCTAGCATTAGACCAACGGTTTTGCGGGCGATAAGTAATACTATCTCCTTTATTAGGGTTAATAGTAGACGCTGTATTTAATCCATTTACAAAGCTAGAACTTCCTTCAAGTTCTTTAAATTCAGTAAAATCTGCATTTGGAAGTTTGATTGTAAATTTAGATCCTACTCCATAACGAACATCTGAATCAGTTTTTAATACGATTGAATCACTTCTACCTATTTGCTCATTGTTAAGGTATGTCAATCCATTGTTTTCACTTAGTGATGCACTCGTACCTTGTTTTTGATAGCTAGGTTGTTGACCTTTTCTTGTATAAGTATGTTCCAGAACTGTACGCCCATCAATTTTAATAGTCGCTGTATACGGAGTGTCTTTTGAAATTTGTGGAGCTAAATATCCATCACCCGATAAATTACTCGCTCCAAACGACACATTCGGATAGTCTTTTACTTTATCGTTCCACTCGATGTTGTAAGTATATGTTCCAGTTTCGTTAGCTACCGCTGGTTGCTCAGCAACACGTTGGTCATAAGTCATACCACGTTGTGTACGTTGTGCCCAATATGGTACAGATTTATTATTGTTGTTTCCTGTAGTTGTTTTAAAGTCGATAGATTTAACTTTACCAACTACTGTTCCATCAGTCGCTCTGATTTCCGTATTTACTGCCAAACCAGCACCTAACTCAGCTAAGTTAGTAAGTTCAATTTTTGTAATAGAACCCGCTTTAAGAGTTGATGTACTAATAGTAGTATCAAATCCCCATCCTGTAGGAGCCGTATTATCTGCATTCATATCAACATAAGCGTTTGTTACAGCTTTAACTGTTTCTCCATCTTTAAAAACATCTTTACCTGTAATTTTTGATGCAGTAGCAGCTAATACCGATTCTACTTTACCTGCATGGCCAGCACGTTTCATTTCCGTATAAACTGCTTCAATGGCAGCAGAAAGACGATTCACTTGAGCTACCATTTGATCTTTAGATGCATCGGATGAAAGCAAATCATTAGACTTCGCTGCTTCAAGTTTCACTGCCTCAATCTTAACCGCAAGTTCTTTTTTAGCCGATTCATCTTTGACTTCTTTATCTGAGAAGTTTGAGGCTACAGATGCCATAACATCAGCTTCTGAAGTCAATTGAGTAAGAACTGTCTTCACTTCATCTTGTGCTTTTTCTGTTGCAGCTTTTTCAGATGTTTCTTTGTTAGTTTTTTCTTTAGCTACTTCTTTTTTATCAGCTTGCTCTTTATCAGATTTTTCTGTTGCAGCTTTATCGGTAACTTCTTTTTCTGCTACAGGTTTAGCTTCAGTTTTAACTTCTTCTTTTACTTCAGGTTTTTCATCTGCTTTTACAGCATCAATCTTTAATTCTGGAAGTTCCTCAACAACTGGTGTTGTTATGGCTGAATCAGGTTTCTGTTTATCAGAATTTGTAACTTCTGGAGTTTTTGTAGAAGCAGTACTTGTCTCATCAGCTTTAACAGCATTTGCTCCTAAAAGAAGAGCAGTTCCCAATAGAACACTAGCGGCACCAAAACTATACTTACGAATAGAAAAGCGCTGGGCTCTTCTACCATGGTATTTTTCCATTCTTGAATACATGTTTTCTCCTTATTTATATATATGTTGATTTAGAATACGGTTGAAGTCCTTCATATCCCCTGCCTCTCCTGATAAAGAAAGCCTTCTTTAACGAAACTACAACACAATACTCATTATTCAATTTTATCATATATTTTTAACACTAGTCAACCAAAAAGATCTATATATTCTCGCTTTTTGTATAATATTTTTGTACCCAAAATACAAAAAGAAGGAATTACCCTTCTTTTTATTATAATAACTTTTTTATTTACGGTTTAATACGGTGCAACATACGTGGGAATGGGATAGCTTCACGGATGTGTTTTGTTCCTGCTGCAAAGGTCACCATACGTTCGATACCGATACCAAATCCACCGTGTGGAACTGTACCGTATTTACGAAGGTCAAGGTAGAATTCATACTCTGTACGATCCATACCAAGTTCATCCATCTTAGCAACAAGGGCATCGTAGTCTTCCTCACGCAAAGATCCACCGATGATTTCTCCATAGCCTTCTGGAGCAAGCAAGTCTGCACAAAGCACGCGCTCTGGATTTCCAGGAACTGGTTTCATGTAAAACGCCTTGATGGCTGCTGGATAGTTCATGACAAATGTTGGTACACCAAAGTGGTTTGAAATCCAAGTTTCATGTGGTGAACCAAAGTCATCTCCATGCTCAAGATGCTCGTAGTCAGCGTCTTCATCATTCTCATGCTCTTGCAAGAGGTCAATGGCTTGATCGTAAGTGATACGTTTGAAGGGCTCTGCAATGTAGCGTTTCAAGAGCTCTGTATCACGTTCCAAGGTTTCCAGGGCTTGAGGCGCACGGTCAAGAACACCTTGAAGAAGAGCTTTCACATAAGCTTCTTGCAAGTCAAGCGACTCATCATGTGTCAAGTATGAGTACTCTGCGTCCATCATCCAGAACTCAGTCAAGTGACGACGTGTTTTTGATTTTTCAGCACGGAATACTGGACCAAAGTCAAATACACGGCCAAGAGCCATAGCACCTGCCTCTAGGTAAAGCTGACCTGATTGGCTCAAGTAAGCTGGCGTTCCGAAGTAGTCTGTTTCAAAGAGTTCAGTTGAATCTTCAGCCGCATTTCCTGATAAAATTGGGCTATCAAATTTCATGAAGCCGTTCTTGTCAAAGAATTCATAAGTTGCATAGATGATAGCGTTACGGATTTGCATAACAGCTACTTGCTTACGAGAACGGAGCCACAAGTGACGGTTATCCATCAAGAAATCTGTTCCGTGTTCTTTTGGTGTGATTGGGTAGTCTTGAGATTCACCAATCACTTCGATGTCTGTAATATCCAACTCATAGCCAAACTTAGAACGTTCGTCTTCTTTGACAATACCTGTCACATAAACAGACGTTTCTTGGCTCAAGCGTTTGATGACATCAAACTTCTCAAGTCCCACTTCTTCACCAAATTTTTCTAAAAAGTTTGGTTTAAAGGCCACACCTTGGAAGAAGGCTGTCCCGTCACGCAATTGCAAGAAGGCGATTTTCCCTTTTCCTGATTTGTTGGCAACCCAAGCGCCAATCGTCACTTCTTGACCAACATAGTCTTTTACATCGATAATCGTTACACGTTTTGTCATTATTTTTCCTTTTCTTTTATTTTTCCATAAATGCTTTCAAGCGGTTAACTGCTTCTTTAAGCGTGTCTAGGTCTGTCGCATAGCTGAGGCGGACATTTTCTGGCGCTCCAAATCCAGCTCCTGTGACCAAGGCTACTTCAGCTTCTTCTAGGATAGCGGTTGTAAATTCTGTCACATCCGTATAGCCTTTCATCTCCATTGCCTTTTTGACATTTGGGAAGAGGTAGAAGGCTCCTTGCGGTTTGACCACTTCAAATCCTGGCACCTCAGCAAGAAGGGGATAGATGGTATTGAGACGTTCCTCAAAAGCCTGACGCATGCTTTCCACCGTATCTTGCTCGCCTGATAGAGCCTCAACTGCTGCATACTGGGCTACTGCTGACGGGTTTGAAGTTGTTTGACCTGCAATCTTGGACATGGCAGCGATAATGTCTGCTTCTCCAACGGCATAGCCAATACGCCAGCCAGTCATAGCATAGGTTTTAGACACACCATTGATAACCACTGTTTGCTTGCGAATCGCTTCTGATAGACTAGAAATAGGTGTGAACTCATGGCCATTATAGACCAAGCGCCCATAGATATCGTCTGCTAGGATGAGAATATCCTTTTCTACAGCCCAGTTCCCGATTGCTAAGAGTTCCTCACGGGTGTAAATCATACCTGTCGGATTAGATGGTGAATTCAGCACCAAAACCTTGGTCTTGTCTGTGCGAGCTGCTTCTAACTGCTCTACAGTCACCTTAAAGTGATTGTCTTCCTTAGCAGGAACAAAGACTGGCACACCCTCTGCCATCTTAACCTGATCTCCATAGCTGACCCAGTAGGGGGTTGGGATGATAACTTCATCACCTGGATTGACCACAGCCATAAAGAAGGTATAGAGAGAATATTTTGCTCCTGCAGCTACTGTCACTTGATTTGGCGCTACAGAATAGCCATAAAAGCGCTCAAAGTAGGTATTGACTGCTGCCTTGAGCTCTGGCAGGCCTGAGGTTACTGTATAAAAAGAAGCACGCCCCTCTTGAATCGATGCAATGGCGGCATCTTGGATATTTTTTGGAGTAGTGAAATCTGGCTCACCCAAGGTTAGAGACAAGATATCTCTTCCCTCAGCCTTCAGTGCTTTGGCACGGGCTCCAGCAGCCAAGGTCACACTTTCTTCCATTTCTAAAACACGGTTGGATAGTTTCATAGGCCCTCCTTATTGACCAATGCTCCTGTTTCAAAATCTACTAGATAAAAATTAGTTCCTGACTTGACTTCCCAGATTGGCTTGTCTTGATAACGGCCAAAGGTTATCGTGTCAATCTCGCCAGCTCCTTTTTCCTTAGAAACCGCTTCTGCTTTTTCTTGTGAAATACCCTGATTTAGCTGATAAACGTAAATCTTATGGTCATCTTTTCCGATCAGGACAGCAAGTGCTTCTTGCTGTTTATTACGACCAAGAACGCTGTAATAAGATTCCAAGCCATTGTATAAATCAACCTGATCAGCCTGCTCTAATCCTGCATACTGCTGAGCTAATTTTTCTCCTTCACTTTTAGCTGTTTGATAAGGTTTCATACTAAGAGAAACCAGATACAGAAAGGAAGCACTGATAACCACAAACAAAATCGTCATCCCTAGACCATACTGCCACAGTAGATTATTTTTTGCTTTATTTTGTCTTGTTTTCACTCGTCTATTTTACCATCTATTGGGCTTTATTACAAGTGAATGCAAGAACAATTGTATTTTATTTCTTCCTTCAAAGTAAACCGATTTTTCTTGTTTAAAACCGAGAGAGAAAAGCATAGACACAAGCGAAATCACCGTATTAAAAAACCTGAGCTTGCACTCAAGTTTTCAGAAATTCTTTTAATCTATGGAATCATTTTATCATCTATTCTTTTAGCCATTTTTCCTAAAAAGATAGTCAGTAGAAGGCTAATCATGACTAAAAAGGATCCTAGATAAAGAAATGTTACTACAAAGCCTAAATTGTCAATCAACCAGCCTGTCAGTGGGAAGAAGACAATCATACTTAGACTAAACATCATAGAGTAGACACTCAGCATGGTTGCCCTTACTTCACTTGGGAGCCGCTCTTGCAAATCATTATCAAAAATCGGCTGAAAAAGAGCATATAGAGCATTACTAATCAAATAAACCAAAATATAGATTAGAGGTGTTCCAAAGTAGGACAGCAGGTAGGTAACTCCAGTCAGCAGGACGAGGACAGGGAAAAGCTTCAAGGCGGCATATCTCTTTCCAATCTTACTCGCTAGATAGACTGCGACGATATTCAAGAGACTTCCAAGTAGCATAACTGCTGAAATTTGCCAACTACTTAAATCTGGTAACTGATTTTGATAGTAAAAATAAAACATGCACATGAGTGTACCAACAATCTGAGACAAAATCATCCAGTTGAAGAGCATGGGATTTCGCTCCAACTCTTCCTTAACAGTCCACATAATCTGTTTCATGGTCACACTATCAGTTTTTTCTAGCTTGACACTGGGCTCTTTCAGCATCAAAATCAAGACAAGAACTATGATAGAAGTGGCAATCATGATATAGTAGGTCAGGTGCAATTGACCATGGACAAAAAATCCCGCCAACACTGTCCCCAAAGAACGAGTTCCTTCTGCTACTCCTGACATGAAACTTGAAATGGATAGATAGCGCTCCTTTAGCCCAGCCTCTACAGCCGAGTCATAGACCATTGCTGCACTTGTTCCTGAATCAAAATTATAAGACAAGGCACTTATCGCCATAGCTAGCGCATAAATCCAAAAATTTCCCTGCCCAGCCAACATAAGAATAGAAGACACAATCCCTGCTATACGACTTAAATAAAGGTTGGTCTTATAGGAATAGCGGTCAGCTAACATACCAGATGGAATTTCACAGAGAAGACTGGTCGTATGAAAAATACTCTCCAGAAGTCCAATCTGCCAAAGAGACATTCCGTTTTGACTGAGAAAGAGAATCCAAAAACTGGTAATCCCTAGAAATGCAAAAAACTCAACTCCGGCCATCAGGCCAATATTTTTCCGATAATTTCTTATTAACATCTTTTCTCCTTAACAAGTGTATTATTATTTCTTTTGTCCGTCACTTGTTAATCTTTGCCTTACATGATCTCCACCCCTTTTAGAAGCATTCTTCAATGCCATTATTGTTCCTTTAATGATTTATGAAATGATACCGGAAAATAGCTGTTCTGCGGTTTCTATTGCTAGTTTTCTTGTTTATTTTAGCACTTATGTCATTATATTACAAGAGAATATTGGAATACTCCTATAAAATCAAAGAAAACTAAAATCCAAAAAACAGTTCTTACTTTTCCAGTGGCAACTGACTAGAGTTTCAGCAATTTTATAATTTTCAAATAAACTCTGAGCAAATTTCTTGCAAGTCCTTTTGTTTTGTTGTAATATATTTTATAACAACGAGAGACTTCTCGGAAATTTAAGAAAAAGGAGACACATCATGTCTAAAAAAGTATTATTTATCGTCGGATCACTACGTCAAGGTTCTTTCAACCACCAAATGGCTCTCGAAGCTGAGAAAGCACTTGCTGGTAAAGCAGAGGTTAGCTACCTTGATTATTCAACCCTTCCTCTCTTCAGCCAAGATTTGGAAGTTCCAACACATCCAGCTGTAGCTGCTGCTCGTGAAGCAGTTCTCGCTGCGGATGCCATCTGGATTTTCTCTCCAGTCTATAACTTCTCTATCCCTGGTATGGTGAAAAACTTACTTGACTGGCTATCTCGCGCTCTTGACTTATCTGATACACGTGGCGCTTCTGCCCTTCAAGACAAGTTTGTTACCGTATCATCTGTAGCCAATGCAGGTCACGATCAACTCTTCGCTATTTACAAGGACCTTTTGCCATTCATCCGTACACAAGTCGTTGGTGACTTTACTGCTGCACGTGTCAATGACTCTGCCTGGGCAGACGGAAAATTGGTTCTTGAAGAAACAGTCCTAAACTCACTTGAAAAACAAGCTCAAGACTTGTTCGTAGCAATTCAATAAAAAATAGAAAATTTTAAGAAGTCTAAATCAATTATAGCCACCTCATAGGGTGGCTTTTTATTTCTCAATCAAGATTTTCAGACAAACATCAGACATCCAAAAAAACCTTGAGCGTTACCACTCAAGGTTTTTAGCAGTCTTTTCCATCATGGAAAATCGTTCTAAGAATATTCTTTCATTCGAGATCTATCACTTATCATCTTCTTTCGAGAAATTAATGACTGCTTGTTGCTGATTAATCTTCTTTTCTTCGACCTACATATAGGCTCAATAGAATACCGCTACCTAGAAGAACAGAGATATAATCAGATTGGCTTCCAGTTTCAGGTAATTTGTCACCATGATTTTCTTTACCTGTAGTTGGTGCTACTGGGTTAGAAGTTAATGGTGTTACCGGTTGAACTGGTACATTTGGATTTGGTTGTGTTGGAACTTCAGGAATGTTTGAACCTGGTTTGTCATTAACTTCAGGCATACCAGGTACTCCGCCATTAAATTCTGGAATTTCATGAACTGGAGGTGTTGGCATTCCTGGAACTTCTGGATTAGGAAGTTCATTGACTTCTGGCATACCTGGTACTCCACCATTGAATTCTGGCAATTCATTAACCTCTGGCATTCCTGGAACACCACCGTTGAATTCTGGCAATTCATGAACTGGTGGTTCTGGCATTGCAAACGTTGGTCCTTCTGGCACATTACGTGTTGGAGGAACTGGTTTGTCATTTGATGGTGTTACTGGTTTGCCTTGGCAACCACATTTACCATCTTTTCCGTCCTTACCATCTTTGCCGTCGCGACCATCACGTCCATCTTTAACAACTGTTTTTGTCACAGTTCCATCAGAATTGATGATTGTGATTGTATGACTACCATCACCATTATCTTCAACAGAAACTTTTGGTGATTTACCATCTTTACCGTCTTTAATCACCATTTCTGTCTTACTTCCATCTGGATTAGTGATTGTAACAACGTGAGTTCCGTCGTTATTATTTTTAACAGTTACAGTTGGTGAAACGCCATCTTTACCGTCTTTACCATCTTTGATAATAGATTTGTATTGACGACCATCAGAATCTATGATTGTTAATGTGTGAGTTCCGTCTCCGTTATCAACGATGTTCGCTTTTGGTGATTTACCATCAAAGATTGTAGTTGTAGTTTCTTTACCATCAGCTCCTGTCACTTTAATAGTGTGTGAACCGTTGTTGTTATCAATCACTTCAAGTTTTGGTTCTTTACCATCACGAACTGTAGTTGTTGTAGTTGTACCGTCTGAGTTCACAACTGTGATAGTGTGAGTTCCATCTCCGTTATCCACAACCTTAGCAGTTGGTGATTTACCGTCACGAACTGTGGTTTCAGAAACAGTACCATTACCGTTTTCTACACGAATTGTGTAAGTACCATCATGGTTATCTCTAACTGTTGCTACTGGTGATTTACCATCTTTAATGATTGTTTCAGTAGTTGTTCCATCACCATTTAGAACTGAGATCTTATGTGTTCCATTCTGTTCGTCAGTTATTGTAACTTTTGGTGATTTACCATCACGAACTGTGGTTTCAGTTGTCACACCTTCTGGATTTGTAATAACGATTGTATGACTTCCGTCTCCATTATCACGAACAGATGCGGTTGGAGTACGTCCGTCAACACCGTCACGACCATTCTTAACAACAAACTCATTCTTCGTTCCGTCTGGGTTAGTGATTGTTACTCTGTGGCTTCCATCTGGGTTTTCTGTTGTAGTTGCTGTTGCAGCTTTACCGTCTTTACCATCTTTGATGATAGCGTTGGTAACATTGCCGTCTCCATCCGTAACTTTAACAGTATGAGTTCCATCGTTGTTATCTGTTACTTCAACTTTTGGAGTCTTACCATCTTTACCATTCTTAACAACAGTTTCTTTAGTTGTTCCGTCTGGATTTGTTACAGTGATTGTGTGGCTTCCATCTGGATTTTCTGTTGTAGTGATATTGGCAGTTTTACCGTCTTTACCATCTTTAACTTTAGTTGTTGATTCAGAACCATCAGGGTTTCTAACAGTAATAGAGTGTGTTCCATCTCCATTGTCCGTTACATTTACAACTGGTGATTTACCGTCTGCTCCATTAGCTCCATTAGCTCCGTTTTCACCTTTTTCACCTTTGTCGCCTTTTTCACCGGCTACTCCTTGAGGTCCACGGATATTACCAATCTTGTTCCAAGAACCATTTTCTTTCTTGTAAACATCACCTGTATTGGCGTCGATATAAGTATCACCGTCTTTACCATCATTAGCAGTTGGGGCAGTAACTCCACTTAGTAATTCAGCACCGTTACGTCCATTTGTACCAGAAGCTCCATCTGTACCATTACGTCCATTTGTACCATTCAAGATATCACTTGTACCAATTAATTCATCCACACCTGGATCGTATTTACCGTTACCATTATTATCATAGTATGCTGTAATACGAGTACCATTTACTGGTTGTGAATCTGTAGTTTCTGGTTGCGTACCTGTTGAATCTGTAGTTGTTGGTTGTACTGTTTCTGATGACTCAGTTGCACTTCTATCTCCATCTGGTAATGCTCTTCTATTTCTTGCACTTCTTGATGTTCCAGAAGGTTGTGAATTAGAAGTTGATCCAACACCTCTTCTAACTGCTTCCACCAATGCATTTAAGTCAATAAATGGTGTACGTCCATCTTTACCATTCTTACCATCTTTCACTGTAAAGGTTACTGGATCTTTACCTGGTGTTGTGATAGTTACAAGAGTGCTTTGGCCATCTTGTCCACGTTGAGTAGTGATTGTAGGAGTTTGTCCATCCTGACCGGTTGCACCAGTTTCTCCCTTAGCACCATCTTGAACAAAGACTGTAGTTGGTTGTGAACCATCATGGTTATCCACCGTGATTTCTACACCCTTATGCCCTTCTTCATCCTTACGAACAGCTGTTACTGTTGGAGAGACACCGTCCACTCCATCTTTAATAACTGCAAGAGGTTTTTCAGGATTCAATGGTTGACCTGGATGTGCTGGATCTTCTTGGTAAACTTTAGTTTCTTTACCATCTTTGACAGTAAGCAATGATTTACCATCACGTCCGTCCGCACCTTTAGCACCATCTTTAATCATTTCAGAACCTAGAAGTTCATCAGTTCCTGGAGTATACTTACCATCATTGTTTTCATCAGTATAGAATGTCACAATTGTATGAGATGGATTGCCGTTTTGTCCTTCGACACGAAGCAAATCAACTTTTGGAGTTTTACCGTTCAGACCATTTTCTCCGTCCTTAACATTTACTGTAACTGGATCTTTACCTGGAACAGTGAATGTAATGTCGGTACTATGACCATCTTTACCTGGAGTTACAGTTACTTCTGGAGTCTTACCATCTTCTCCACGTTCACCTTTATCACCCTTAGGTCCCTTGATGTTGCCTTCTTTGTCCCAGTTGCCGTTATTCTTAACGAAGACGTCGCCTGTTTCTGTATTAACGTATTTATCGCCGTCTTTACCTTGATTTGCTTCTGGATTAACTTTGCCGTTCAAGACGTCTTTTCCGTCGCGGCCATCACGTCCGTCACGACCTGCTGCGCCATCTCGTCCGTCGCGTCCTGGTAAACCTTGGGCTCCGTCTTGACCATCACGACCTTGAAGACCTTGTTCACCTTTGTCCCCTTTAGGTCCCTTGATGTTGCCTTCTTTGTCCCAGTTGCCGTTATTCTTAACGAAGA
>CBDFAU010000012.1:0-57670 GCA_965245755.1 Streptococcus mitis
CTATCCAAGCATCAGTTGAAGAACGTATCGACGTATTCGGTTCAGAAGGTAAAGCGTAATCTAGCTGAACAATACAGAAAGAACCTGCCCATTGGGTGGGTTTTTGTGTTTTCTTTTATAGAGAATATACTTAAGACTACTATATCCAAAGTTGCTAAATTAATGTAATTATTCTAAGACTACCCTTGGCGAACGAATATAATAACTTTACGCCTGTTTTCAAAGGAAATCACTGTCTTTCCCAAAGTAAATTGGAACATCTAATTTTTTAGGAATGCTGAGTAGCTAAATGAATGATAGAACTTTCAAAAAAATTAATAGTTTAAAGCACTTAGCACCTGTTTATATTGATGAAACGGGATTCGATACTTATTTTTATCGAGAATACGATCGCTTATTAAAAGATCAGTTAATAGGAGGTGAAGTGTATGGAAGAAGGTATCAGAGGATTTCTTTGGTTGTAGGTCTAACAAATAGTGAGTTAATCGCTCCAATGACTTACGAAGAGACGATGACGAGCGACTTTTTTGAAGCTTGGTTTCAGAAGTTTCTCCTACCAATATTAAATACACCATTAGTTATTATTATGGACAATGCAAGATTCCATAGAATGGGTAAGCTAGAGCTCTTATGTGAAGAGTTTGGGCATAAAATTTTACCTCTTCCTCCCTACTCACCTGAGTACAATCCTATTGAGAAAACATGGGCTTATATCGCAAAGCACCTCAAAAAGGTATTACCAAGTTGTAATACCTTTTTTAGAGGCTCTTTTGTCTTGTTCTTGTTTCAATTGACTATAGTATTCACCATCTAAAGAATTACTTGATTGGTTAGAACAGGCAATTAATAAAATTGGAGATAGAGGCACTAAAAATAATGTGGCAAATTCTTACATTTGCTTATTCCATTTCCATTATATCAAAGTAATTTTACAAGTTTAAGACAGGTAATTCTGGCACTTATTTTATTTCTTTCTGAAACCTAAGTATAATAGTTACATTTTTATGAGTTTGTAGATCTAATGCAAAAAACATATGTTTGTTATGATATAATAAAGGTGCTTGTTTCTTAGATTTATAAATAGTAGTTTTCGTTTTTTATGAATGCTCATTTAATATTAGTAGCAAATATAATAGTTCTTTAGGGGGATAGTAAAGTATTATGGATATTTTATTTGATAAATTATTAGTTGTATCATCATTTTGTTTAAGAAAAATTGGCAATTTAGTTGGTTTTATTATTGGAGTTGTAATACATCCAATTAAAAATATTGCGATTTGGATAACATTGTTACTATCATCATTCTTGATAGTAGGAAACGTTTCTATTCAATTAGAAGGTAAAGATATGTTTTTGATGTCAGTTGGTCTAGTTTCAATAATGATATTTATATCAAGTTTTCTAGAGAGACAGACAGTTGATATTGATAATAAAGATAATTTCTATTTAGGGTACAATATAAAGAAAATAAAATTTCATGATAATTTCTGGTTAAGAAGATTTAATGAACTCCCGGTTACCCTTCTATTTTGGCTGATCGCTAGTTTCCCAATCATTGTTATCTGTTCACAGTTGAAATTCAATTTCGAAATATTAAATAATGTATTCAAGAGTGTAAATGAAATTATAGAATATATTAAAGTGATTTGGCTTTCTGCGTTTGTGGTCATTTCAACTTATTGTACGGCGCTTTTGATAGAGTCAGTAGCATTATCAAGTAAAACCTTTTCACAAAGTTATTTATATAAAACTACTAATTTATATGAAGAATTAAAAATAAGAGTAGAAATTGAACAGTCTTTTAAAAACCTATTCAATAACATTTTTAGTTTTAAAACTATAGTAAGACCAATGGTAGGATTAGAGGATGACTTACAATTTAAAATTGAAAGAGTAATTGATTACATTATAAATAGGGGTACAGATGTTAGTTCAAATGAAGAAGAATTACATAAATTCTATAATCTTGCATTTCATTGTGAATCAGAAAAAATAGACGCTTTAATAAAAAGAATAAAGAAGTATTATGAAACTGAAGAAAATAAAAAAATAAGGTATATAGTTCATGCTATTTTACTTAAAAGAAATCTAGACATTATTTACTGGTATTATATACACAAGTGGAGTATCTTAAATCGTTTAAAGGTAATGCCTACAGAAATTGTAAATCTCGCAATAATAGATTTATGGAAATTACATGATATAGAAAATAACTTTTATGATAGTGAAGATTATCAAGATATTTTTTGGCAAATCTGCAATGAAGATATAAATGGTTTTAGATTGCCGTTTGGAATTCATAAATCAAATCAAGATGATCTAAAAAGGAATTATTGTATTTATAGGATATATTTAGTAATGATAGAAAGAGTAAAGGATATTAACTTTTTAAATCAGCTGAAAAATCCTAAAGATATGATGGATTTATTGAATGTTTTGAATGAGATTGATAAAAAAGGAAAAAATAGCACGTATTTTTCAGATATTTTTTCAATTCTTTTTTCATGGACTATTGATAGCAAAGATAAAGATAACAATTTTATTGATTTATTCTCAAAAATGATGAGTGATGAGCACATGCCAGTATATCTCATGAACAAACGGGTTAATCATAGTAAAAATATTTTATTGAATGGAGGATATAGCCAAGATTTGTTTGATGATAATGCTATAGACTATCTTTTGATGTTTATGAAATTAGAGGATATTATTTTTGTATTGATTTTCTGTCTAGCTCATTCAGAACGGTCTCATAAAGAAGTAATGAAGATTGAAGAATTTAAAATATGGAAAAAATCTATTCATAGACAATATATGAAAGAAAACATCGAAGATTTAAGAGAATCAGAATTTTTATGTAAGTTATGTGAAAATCTAATGGTGTCTCAATTTATTTCTAAAAAATTTATTAAATGGATGTGGGAGTCAATATTTAAACCATTTGATGAAAATTTGTATGAAGAATTTATGAAGCTTGGTGAAGATGGGACTAGAAGTAATTTTAGCTTAGATAGATATTTTGTTGTCAGATTGCTATTATGTAGTTATGATAATAGATCGGCCTCGCTTTATGATTTTAAAGAAGATAATAAACATAAAATTGAAAAAGAATTAAGCAGTATTAAAGTAATATTGGAAAATGAAAATATCTATTTATTCTAAGGTAATAATGAAGTAAAGTAAACTGATAGAGGAATAGATAGTAAAAAGAAGTTTTTGTTGTCTGAAAACTGATCATGTACTATAGGAAACATATTTTCTTTCTCCATCAATTATAGAAAAATTTTTTCATATTATTCTAGTATTGTAGTACTACAAAAATTAATATAATGATCGTGGTGTATTGTATATATTAGGATAACTCTCTACCATATTAGGTCATATGTTTTGTGGCAAATTCAACTTAAGATTTTGCCCCTATTTTGCCAAACTTTTTTAAGAACTAAAGGGAATAATGAAGCATATTTCTAATACAGTGTGGGTAGAAGAATACCTGAATATAGCTCTTTTTATTGTATGAGGAAGTATAGTAAATAAATGATTTATGTTCAGAAGGTAAAGCATAATCTAGCTGAACCATACAAAACAGAACCTGCCCATTGGGCAGGTTTTTTGGTGTTCTAGGGAAATTATCAAACCAGAATTTTTGATTCAAAAGTATTATTTTAAGAGTGAAATCTCTAATTTTATAATCTACAGGCAAACGCTTGCATTCCTTTTTTTATTGGACTATAATAGGTTGGTATAAAGCCTTCTGTAAGAATAACAATTAGAAAGTTTAGAAAGTAAGGACTTAGAATATTTGTAGTCAAAAATACAATGTTGCTATTCCTTACGATAGGGAGATAGATATGGCAATGATAGAAGTGGAACATCTTCAGAAAAATTTTGTGAAGACTGTTAAGGAACCTGGCTTGAAAGGGGCTTTGCGCTCCTTTATTCATCCTGAAAAGCAGACATTTGAAGCGGTCAAGGATTTGACTTTTGAGGTACCCAAGGGCCAAATTTTAGGCTTTATCGGAGCAAATGGAGCTGGGAAGTCGACAACCATCAAAATGCTGACAGGGATTTTAAAACCGACATCTGGTTTTTGTCGGATTAATGGCAAGATTCCGCAGGATAATCGCCAGGACTATGTTAAGGATATTGGGGTGGTCTTTGGTCAACGTACTCAGTTATGGTGGGATTTGGCTCTGCAAGAGACCTACACGGTCTTAAAAGAGATTTACGATGTGCCAGACTCGCTCTTCCATAAGCGCATGGACTTTTTGAATGAAGTCTTGGATTTGAAGGATTTTATCAAAGACCCCGTGCGGACTCTTTCACTTGGTCAACGGATGCGGGCGGACATTGCGGCTTCCTTGCTCCACAATCCTAAAGTTCTCTTTTTAGATGAACCGACCATTGGTTTGGATGTTTCCGTTAAGGATAACATTCGTCGCGCCATTACTCAGATCAATCAGGAGGAAGAAACAACCATCCTCTTGACCACTCATGACTTGAGTGATATTGAGCAGCTCTGTGATCGGATTTTCATGATTGACAAGGGGCAGGAGATTTTTGATGGAACGGTGAGTCAGCTCAAGGAAACCTTTGGCAAGATGAAGACTCTTTCCTTTGAACTGGTGCCAGGTCAAAGTCATCTCGCTTCTCACTATGAAGGCTTGCCTGATATGACCATTGATAGACAAGGAAATAGCCTTAATATTGAATTTGATAGTTCCCGCTACCAGTCGGCTGATATTATCAAGCAAACCCTGTCTGATTTTGAAATCCGTGATTTGAAAATGGAGGATACGGATATTGAGGATATTATCCGTCGCTTCTACCGAAAGGAGCTCTAAGATGGTCAAATTTTGGAGACGTTATAAACCCTTTATCAATGCAGGGATTCAGGAGTTGATTAGCTATCGAGTCAATTTTCTTCTCTATCGGATTGGCGATGTCATGGGGGCTTTTGTGGCCTTTTATCTCTGGAAGGCAGTCTTTGATTCTTCGCAAGAGTCTTTGATTCAGGGCTTTAGTATGGCAGATATCACCCTCTACATCATCATGAGTTTTGTGACCAATCTTTTGACTAGGTCAGATTCGTCCTTTATGATTGGGGAGGAGGTCAAGGATGGTTCTATTATCATGCGCTTGTTGAGACCAGTGCATTTTGCAGCCTCTTATCTTTTTACCGAGCTTGGGTCTAAGTGGTTGATTTTTATCAGTGTTGGCCTTCCATTTTTAAGTGTCATTGTCTTGATGAAAATCTTATCTGGGCAAGAGATTGTAGAAGTGCTGGGATTAACTGTCCTTTATCTTTTTAGTTTAACGCTGGCCTATCTGATTAACTTTTTCTTTAATATCTGCTTTGGATTTTCTGCCTTTGTGTTTAAAAATCTTTGGGGTTCTAATCTACTCAAGACTTCCATAGTGGCTTTTATGTCTGGAAGTTTGATTCCCTTGGCTTTCTTTCCAAAGGTTGTTTCAGATATTCTGTCCTTCCTGCCTTTTTCATCCTTGATTTACACTCCAGTCATGATTATCGTTGGGAAATACGATGCCAGTCAGATGCTTCAAGCACTCCTTTTGCAGTTCTTCTGGCTCTTAGTGATGGTGGGCTTGTCTCAGTTGATTTGGAAACGAGTCCAGTCATTCATTACCATTCAGGGAGGTTAGTATGAAAAAATATCAACGCATGCATCTGATTTTTATCAGACAATACATCAAACAAATCATGGAATACAAGGTGGATTTTGTAGTTGGTGTACTGGGAGTATTTCTGACTCAAGGCTTGAATCTCTTGTTTCTCAATGTCATCTTTCAACACATCCCATCCCTAGAAGGCTGGACTTTTCAAGAAATAGCCTTTATCTATGGTTTTTCCTTGATTCCCAAGGGTTTGGACCATCTCTTTTTTGATAATCTCTGGGCGCTAGGGCAACGCTTGGTGCGAAAAGGGGAGTTTGACAAATACCTGACTCGTCCTATCAACCCTCTCTTTCATATTCTAGTTGAGACCTTTCAGATTGATGCTTTGGGCGAACTCTTGGTTGGTGGGATCCTACTGGGAACAACAGTGACTAGTATTGCCTGGAGCTTTCCAAAATTTTTACTTTTCCTAGTCTGCATACCATTTGCGACCTTGATTTATACTTCCTTGAAGATCGCGACAGCCAGTATTGCTTTTTGGACTAAGCAGTCAGGTGCCATGATTTACATTTTCTATATGTTTAATGATTTTGCTAAGTACCCGATTTCTATTTACAATTCTCTCCTTCGTTGGTTGATTAGCTTTATCGTGCCTTTTGCCTTTACGGCCTATTATCCTGCTAGCTATTTCTTACAGGACAAGGATGTAATCTTTAACATCGGGGGTTTGATGTTGATTTCCCTTCTTTTCTTTGTCATTTCCCTTAAACTTTGGGATAGGGGCTTGGATGCCTACGAAAGTGCGGGTTCGTAAATAATAAAATATCAAAGCCTTGTCTCAGGACAGGCTTTTTTTAATAGAGATGAAAATTTCTTGACACCTATTCTCAGAGTGCTATACTTTATGTGTAATCGCCGATTTAGCTCAGTTGGTAGAGCAAGGCACTCGTAAAGCCTAGGTCACAGGTTCAATCCCTGCAATCGGCAAAGTGAAGAAGCTCAAAGCCTTGTCTTGGGACAGGGCTTTTTTATATGTTAGGAACATGCCTTGAAGCTAATTCTAGAGTGTTAAACTAGATGAAAAAAGAAGCAATAAGATGTAATTCAATTGCAGTTAGTCTAAATGAATGAAAAAGATGGGATAGCACCTTAGAATCAGATCTTGTAGGTTTTTCTTTGATTCCTATTATAGGAATTATTGGAAAGATAGTGTAAAAGGAATTTTATAGAAAATTTTTTTCAAATAAAATACTGATAAAGTACAGATATTGAGAGCGTTAGATTTTTGGTTAAGCTTTGAGGGGCGGTTCATGATAAAAAATTTTTTACATTCATGATATAATATGGCTATATTCACATGTTATAGGAGAATATTCATGAAAAAACGTACTTTGCTTTGGTTAGTTTTAGCCCTTGTAATTTTTGGAGGAGCCGCATGGATGGCACAAGAAACAAATCTATTTGGAGGAGTCTTTCTTAGTCCACGGTCTAAGCAGTTGGCTTATTTGAAGGAGCATGAAGAGGAGATTAAGGAATTTGTAAAGTCTTTAAATCCTAAAGTCGAATCGGTTCAGATTGATTGGGATAGTATGAAGGTTGGTCAAGTAGGAAATGGAACTCCACAAGGTGGAGGCTATATGTTGACACTTAGAGGAAAGGTAAATAATAATGATAAGACGAAATTCATGGTTGGATTTTCTTTAGACAATGATGCAAACAGTATACCAAAGGAATTTGGAATTTATGAAATGCAGCCTATAAGAATTTATAGGGATGGGGGATGGTATTATTATGACTAATAGTAATTTAAAAACCTTTGATAATTTTTACTCAAATTTAATATCACTCATTCCCCACTGACTTCGAATACTTGCTAAAAGTATTTTTTTTTACATTCATGATATAATATACTTAGATTCCACTATATAGGAGGAAAGAGATGAAAAAACGTACCTTGCTTTGGCTAATTTTAGCCCTTGTAGTATTTGGAGGAGGAGCATGGATGGCACAAGAGACAAATCTATTCGGAGGAATAACTCTAAGCCCACGGGCTAAGCAGTTGGCTTATTTGAAGGAGCATGAAGAAGAGATTGTAAAATTTGTAAAGTCTAAAAATTCAAAGATTGAATCTGTTCAGATGGATTGGAATAGTTTAACTGTTGAACAGATAGGGAATGGAACTCCACAAGGTGGAGGTTATAATCTATCAGTGAAGGGTTCTTTTAATTATATAAAGGATTCTGACTTTACAATAGATTTTCGATTAAAAACTAAAAATGATGTACCTTCAATAGAACGGATTGGCATGTACAATCCCCCTAGAGTGTTAAAAAATGGAGATTGGGACAAGTATGACGGATAGTAATTTAAAAGACTATAGCAACTTTTATGCGGATTTAGCACAGTCGGCTTATAGAGGGAGGCCAAATACTTTATCACGCTATAATAATGCTTTAAACTGGACTTTAATAGATTATTCACAAGATATAGATGACGATGGTGAAATCACTCCCGGAGGTAAAAAACTTCCTCATGACGGTAAAGTCTACTTGCAACCAGATCCTGATCTAAGAGATACTTATAAAGTCACATCGGTACCAGTTCCTGATACGAATGGGATGAGGCAGGATACTCATCACAAGCGTTATCAAAAAGGATTGTTAACGGATGATGAAGCTGGTTTCAGTGCCTACTACTTAACGGATACGCCAACCTTGACTAATGATACCAAGAAAACCTATATGGCTATTCGTGGAAGTGATGCCATCAGTAAAGAAAATTGGAACGACTGGGTTGACAATGATGCGAAGTTTGCTCTTAACCACATCCATATACCGCAAGCCAAGTTAGCGACAGTAGGAATGAAAGCTAAAATCGCTGAGATGCTTGAAAAAGCTCCGCTTGCTACGATGGACATCACAGGTCACTCCCTTGGAACTATTGTCTCTGTCCAAGGGGTGGCGGGTCTCAGCGATGAAGAACTTGAGAAAATCGGCAAAGTCGTTCTCTTTGATGGTCCAGACACGACAAAGAGCTTAAAGAAAATGGGCCTCAGCGATGAGAAAATCAAAAAGATTAGCGAAAAGATCGAGTATTATGTCAATCCTTTTGATATCGTGGGGATGCTTAATCGAGAACACACCATTGCCAAATTACCTGGGTAATCTATAATGAACAACTATACTTAATATAAGTATTTTTTTTTACATTCATGATATAATAGGTTTAGAATCCACGTTTAAGGAGGATAATCATGAAAAAACGTACCTTACTTTGGCTAGTTTTAGCCCTTGTAGTATTTGGAGGAGGCGCATGGATGGCACAAGAAACAAATCTATTCGGAGGAGTATTTCTTAGTCCGCGAGCCAAGCAGTTGGCTTATCTGAAGGAGCATGAAGAGGAGATTAAGGAGTTTGTAAAATCTCAAAATCCAAAGATTGAATCTGTTCATATTGATTGGAGACAGACGCAATGGGATAAGGTAGGAAATGGTACACCTCAAGGAGGAGGAGATATTATTGATGTTTATGGAACGTTTAATAACATTGATAATTCTGGCTGGCATGTAATGATAATTGTAGACGATGGAAAAGTTGATTTAGCTTCGATGACATTAGTTAATGGCCTAGGCATTGGAGGGAAACCATTTGAGTAATAGCAATTTAAAAACCTTTGATAATTTTTATGCAGATTTGGCTCAGGCAACCTATAGAGGAAGGCCTATTCTATTTCCTTATGAAAAATTAAGAAAAGATGAAAGAAATGCCTTAGATTCTGGCGATTCTATTTACTTCGATTTTTCCAAGGATATTAAAACCTATAATATCGATAGAAAGATAATGGAAATCACTAAAGGAGGCAAAAAACTTCCTCATGATGGTAAGGTTTACCTACAGCCAGATCCTGATTTACATACTGTGGAAGATAAGATAAAACTCCAAGTTGGTGATCCTGGCGGAGGGGTTCACCAAGAAGAGCCTCCTATCAAGCTCTATCAAAAAGGGCTTTTAACGGATGAGAAAGCTGGTTTCAATGCCTACTACTTAACGGATACACCAACCTTGACTAATGATACCACGAAAACCTATATGGCTATCCGCGGAAGTGATGCCATTAGTTATGAAAATTGGAACGATTGGATAGACAACGATGCGAAGTTTGCCCTCAACCACATCCATACCCCGCAAGCCAAGTTAGCGACGGCAGGAATGAAAGCTAAAATCGCAGAGATGCGTGAAAAAGCTCCGCAAGCTACGATGGACATCACAGGTCACTCTCTAGGGACCATAGTCTCTGCCCAAGGAGTAGCTGGCCTCAGTGATGAGGAACTGGAGAAAATCGGCAAAGTGGTCCTCTTTGACGGTCCAGACACGACAAAGAGCTTAAAGGAAATGGGCCTCAGCGATGAGAAAATCAAAAAGATTAGCGAAAAGATCGAGTATTATGTCAATCCTTTTGATATCGTGGGGATGCTTAATCGAGAACACACCATTGCCAAATTACCTGGGTAATCTATAATGAACAACTATACTTAATATAAGTATTTTTTTTTACATTCATGATATAATAGGTTTAGAATCCACGTTTAAGGAGGATAATCATGAAAAAACGTACCTTACTTTGGCTAGTTTTAGCCCTTGTAGTATTTGGAGGAGGCGCATGGATGGCACAAGAAACAAATCTATTCGGAGGAGTATTTCTTAGTCCACGAGCCAAGCAGTTGGCTTATCTGAAGGAGCATGAAGAAGAGATTAAGGAGTTTGTAAAATCTCAAAATCCAAAGATTGAATCTGTTCAGATTGATTGGGATGAAACAATGTGGGAAAAAGTTGGAAATGGAACTCCACAAGGTGGAGGGGAAGTTGTGAGTATATTTGGTGAATTTAATAATATAGAAGAGTCGGATTGGAGTGTCATGTTTGAAATTGAAAATGAAAAAGTAATTTTTGATTCTATGATATTAAGCGGTCCGTTACGTGTAGGAGGAAGAGGTTTTGACGAATAGTAATTTAAAAGATTTTGATAATTTCTATGCGAATTTAGCTCAGTCAGCCTATACTGGTAGACCAATAAAATTTCCTTATGAATCTCAGAGAGAAAAAAATAGGGCTTTGTTAAATTCAGGTCAATCACTCTATTTCGATTTCTCTCAAGATACTAAAATTTATAATAAAGATAAAAAAGAATGGGAAATCACTCCCGGAGGTAAACACCTTTCTCATGATGGTAAGGTTTACCTACAGCCAGATCCTGAGTTACATACTGTGGAAGATAAGATAAAACTCCAAGTTGGTGATCCTGGCGGAGGGGTTCACCAAGAAGAGCCTCCTATCAAGCTCTATCAAAAAGGGCTTTTAACGGATGAGAAAGCTGGTTTCAATGCCTACTACTTAACGGATACACCAACCTTGACTAATGATACCACGAAAACCTATATGGCTATCCGCGGAAGTGATGCCATTAGTTATGAAAATTGGAACGATTGGATAGACAACGATGCGAAGTTTGCCCTCAACCACATCCATACCCCGCAAGCCAAGTTAGCGACGGCAGGAATGAAAGCTAAAATCGCAGAGATGCGTGAAAAAGCTCCGCAAGCTACGATGGACATCACAGGTCACTCTCTAGGGACCATAGTCTCTGCCCAAGGAGTAGCTGGCCTCAGTGATGAGGAACTGGAGAAAATCGGCAAAGTGGTCCTCTTTGACGGTCCAGACACGACAAAGAGCTTAAAGGAAATGGGCCTCAGCGATGAGAAAATCAAAAAGATTAGCGAAAAGATCGAGTATTATGTCAATCCTTTTGATATCGTGGGGATGCTTAATCGAGAACACACCATTGCCAAATTACCTGGGTAATCTATAATGAACAACTATACTTAATATAAGTATTTTTTTTTACATTCATGATATAATAGGTTTAGAATCCACGTTTAAGGAGGATAATCATGAAAAAACGTACCTTACTTTGGCTAGTTTTAGCCCTTGTAGTATTTGGAGGAGGCGCATGGATGGCACAAGAAACAAATCTATTCGGAGGAGTATTTCTTAGTCCGCGAGCCAAGCAATTGGCTTATTTGAAGGAGCATGAAGAGGATATGGCTGATTTTGTAAAAGCTTTAAGTCCTAAAGTGGAAAGTGTTCAGTTTGATTGGGATAGTATGAAGGTTGGTCAGGTAGGAAATGGAACTCCTCAAGGTGGAGGCTATATGTTGACACTTAGAGGAAAGGTAAATAATAATGATAAAACAGAATTTATGGTTGGTTTTTCCTTAAATAATGATAGAAATAGCACACCAAGGGAATTTGGGATTTATGAAATGCAACCTATAAGAATTTATAGGGACGGGGTTTGGTATTATTATGACTAATAGTAATTTAAAAAACTTTGATAATTTTTATTCAGATTTAGCACAATCTGCCTATACAAACCGTCCTAGTAATTTTCCACCATACAATAATTCTACAGATATTAGGCTATTTGATTTCTCTAGAGATAATAAATTTTATAATAAAGATAAAAAAGAATGGGAAATCACTCCCGGAGGTAAACACCTTTCTCATGATGGTAAGGTTTACCTACAGCCAGATCCTGAGTTACATACTGTGGAAGATAAGATAAAACTCCAAGTTGGTGATCCTGGCGGAGGGGTTCACCAAGAAGAGCCTCCTATCAAGCTCTATCAAAAAGGGCTTTTAACGGATGAGAAAGCTGGTTTCAATGCCTACTACTTAACGGATACACCAACCTTGACTAATGATACCACGAAAACCTATATGGCTATCCGCGGAAGTGATGCCATTAGTTATGAAAATTGGAACGATTGGATAGACAACGATGCGAAGTTTGCCCTCAACCACATCCATACCCCGCAAGCCAAGTTAGCGACGGCAGGAATGAAAGCTAAAATCGCAGAGATGCGTGAAAAAGCTCCGCAAGCTACGATGGACATCACAGGTCACTCTCTAGGGACCATAGTCTCTGCCCAAGGAGTAGCTGGCCTCAGTGATGAGGAACTGGAGAAAATCGGCAAAGTGGTCCTCTTTGACGGTCCAGACACGACAAAGAGCTTAAAGGAAATGGGCCTCAGCGATGAGAAAATCAAAAAGATTAGCGAAAAGATCGAGTATTATGTCAATCCTTTTGATATCGTGGGGATGCTTAATCGAGAACACACCATTGCCAAATTACCTGGGGACTCCGATGAACCCCTTAAGAAACCCGTCGGTAAAGTCAATGTCCTCGTCCCCTTGCATTATACTCAGATTACTGATCCGGAAAGCTCCCATGATTTTGGTGTTTTCCAATCGGATGGAAAGGGAAATTTGTTGACCGCGTCTGAGGATTTTCACCCAGAATTGCTCAGGGCAGGTGAAAAGCTGTCTCGACTGATTGCGACATCTTTAGATTCTCTCAGGTCTTTAGGAGTTGATGATAATGTAGCCTCAAATATTTTGAATGCCATTATGAGGGGTGAGGCTCTAACAAAGATGGCTATCGGTTATGCAGTTTACAAGAATTATACAACAGAGTATAGTAAAATCGTAGAAGAAGCACGTCAGGAATCTATAAAATGGGATCGAGAAGCTATTCCTCGTTACCAGGAACAACTGAGAAATGGCAATCTTACAGGAGAAAAGAGGATTTTGGTTCGAGCTCAGTTGCTTCAGACAGCAGCCCAGTTAGCAAATTTTGACATGGAAGACAAAGTTAAATCTGTTAAAACCTTACTTTCAGACGCTAAGGAAGACATTCAAAATATAGTAAAGGAGACAAGGTCAACAGCGTTTGACATGGTTGGATATTTGTCAAGCTCAGAAGTTACGAATTTGCTTTCTGGTTTTGATATGACAAGTTTTTGGGATGAAGGTCTTGCTAGTGACACGGAGACAGCAGCCAAATCCTTCCTGACACAAATCGAGCAACTGGGGGAAAGCCTGGTTAAAGCTAGTGGCTCCTTTGAGACCATAGATAGAGATAGTGCTGAAGATTTTAATAATCTATTGGCGGATGTAAAGCAAACATGGAGGGGAAAAAATGGTAGTCCTAACGGATGAGGATACTTTAATTACAAGAGAGCAACTCGACAGAGCCTTCAAAGAAAGAATGAGGGAACAAGAACGCCAAGCAGTCAGGGCCTTGGTAACTGCAAAAGAGTTGTCAATCCTTGCTAAAGGAGCTGAGTTAGCTAAAAAGTTGCAGGAAGCAGCCGCAGATATGCAAGAGTACGCTTCTAAGACCTATGTGAACAATATTAAGGGTGGATTTGAGGGAAAGGCTGCAGATGCTGCAGAAACTTACTTGACACAGACCTTGCAAACACCTACTTTACAGAGTCCGATCAAAAGCTAGGAGAAAACTGGTCATGGATAAAAAGGGACTTCAGAAACTAGAGGATGAGCATCATCGTAAATTACGAGACTTAGAACGTTTGGAGATGGATTTGGATGATGATTTCCACAAGTTTAGTAGGGAGACGGATCATCTCCTAGAGGCGCTTTCCTATGCATGTAGAGATAGTAGTTTTGCTGAAATTCAACCATATATCTTTGAGATAGAGAACAATTTAGATAGCTATCATCAACTTTATAAGAATCGTATAGAGAATGTACTGGAAGCTCGACACCAAGAGAATAAAAACTTTTATCGAAAGTTAGAGGAAAAGGATTTTTAACGAATAGCCCCTTAATCTAATACAAGAGAATTTTTTTGATAATTTATTAGTAAAAAATGGTGTAAGCACTTGTAATTTGTGACATTTATTGATATAATAAACTTATAAAATAACTTAAAGGAGTTTAATATGGCTTTAATTCAATTAACAACAGAGGAACTACGTACTTCTGCTCAAAAATATACTAATGGTGCTGAAGAAGTAAGAGAAGTACTTCGCACATTGAGTAACGAACAAGAGATTATTAGAGAGAACTGGAAAGGTGCTGCTTTTCAGAGCTTTGATCAACAGTTTACAGAATTATCTCCAAAAATTGAAGAGTTTGCAGCTTTACTTGATGCAATCAATGCGCAATTGTATAAAGTTGCTGAAATCGTTGAGCAAAACGACCAAGAACTTGCATCACAAATTCATTAATTTGTTATAAGTGGCTTTAGGAGGGCGAGAGCCTTCCTATTTTTTTTAATGGAGATGATTAAAAGGCAAATGAAGAAGAATAGAATATATAAATATGTAGGGAGTAGTTTGCTAGCCCTATTGTTGCTCTTGATGATGGTTCTTTTGAATCTTTCTGTTCAAAAGAATACGACAATTAACAATGAGAATAACGCGAAAGTAAATCAGCAGACCAAATTAAATGTGGCTATTGTAAATGAAGATAAGCCTGTCTATGTGGATACAAAAGAGTATAATTTGGGGGCTAGTTATGTAAAAAACATCGAGCGTGATAATTCACAAAACTGGTCCGTTGTTCCTCGTGGAGCAGCAGATACCGGATTAGAAAGTGGGAAATACCAACTCGTTTTAACAATTCCTAGTGACTTTTCTGAAAAAATACTTGATATTAACAGTATCAATGTTGATAAGACAACCATTAATTATAAGGTCAATGCCCAAGGAAATTTGCAGGTGGAAAATGATGCAAATAAACTAGCAAAAGACATTGTTGCTGATTTAAATGGTCAATTAGTTGACATGTATATGGCGAGTATTTTGAGCAATCTTTATACGGCGCAAAAAAATGTGCAAGCTAGTTCACAGATACAAGCAACTAATATCGGAAACTACCGTACAAACTTATATGGAACAGCAATTAACTCTAAAAATATTTTCCCGACTCTTTACAGTATGTCTAGTTCTTCAGTTGATGCAAACGGTGTCTTAAAGACAGGTTTGGAAAGCTACTTACAGTCCTTTAATCGCTTTGATGAGTCGCAGGTTAAATATAACAACACTTTCAAAGAATTGTCTAACAATAAGGAACAAGCAAAGCAGACTTATGCGAAAGTCATAGAAGAGCTTATATCTAAGAGTAGGGATGAGGTAAAGGAACAGGTTGACTCTTATAAAAAAGAATTAATGGGAACCCAAAAGATTCTAAATTCCAAGATAGAAGGTCAAGTAACCTCCTCTGATGTAATGCAGCCTGAAGTTGGACCTTCCTATAAAACAGTCGCTAAAGACATCAGCAACGAGATTGGTAGTTTACAGACCAATCTAACAAATGAAAGAACGAAGTTTGAGAATCATAAAAAAGGTATTCGTGACTTCATTGATGAGAAACTAGCTTCTTACTATGGAACAAGTGAGAAGACAATCACTCTCGGTCGATTTTTGGATAAAGCTGCAAACAAGGACCTAGAAAAGGCTGAAGAATATCTCAAAGAGCAGCTGGTTTCTGCAATCTCAGAATTACCAAAAGAAGATTTTAGTGGAAAAGAATTTAGTGGTTTTGGTATGACACCAACCACAATTCCTTCTGTAAACTATACAGATTTAAAAACGATTAAAGAGCCTAGCGACGAGATTTCTTTGGCGGACTTGAAGAATCTGGAAAATAAGGCGATTACTAGTACAAGTGCTGTTGGACGAACAGGAACAAAGGCTAAGGTATCATGGAAGGCTGGAACAGGAGTGACGGTTCATTCGGTCACTTATGATGGCACACCAGTTGAGTTTGGCCAAGAAATTGATTTGAAGACTGGTGGGACTTTCAAAGTAGCCTATAGTCTTGCAGAGGCAGCTCCAGCTCCAACTCCAACTCCAACTCCGACTACAGGTTCAACTGGGGGTCCAAGCCCAACTCCAAAAGCGGAGCCAGAGACTGTTGATATTTCCTTGAATGATGTTCAAGCAGTCAGTGCTCCCATAGATGTCTCAGCCGTTCAGCAAGCAGCAGTGACTTACGGACAAAAGGTTCAGAAAATAGCCTCTGCCTATCAAAAGGTAGAATCACTAAAAAAAGCATACGATACCGTCAGAGGGTTAAAAAATAGTGATGTGTCTAAAGCATTGTCAGATATTTGGTTCGAAGCTATTAGTTCAAATCTTAAGAAATACGAAGAAAGCCTAACTAAACCTGACAACACCAAAGATACAGATGGTGCTAAGGATAAGGTAGATAAAGCCTTAGCTAAACTGACTGAGTTGAAGCCTATCCTAGAAAAAAATGTTAAGGAAGTTTTAGAGACTAACAAGGATTTGAATGATAAAATTAATAAACAATTAGACCTAATCAAAAAGATTGACGAATTTGCGAAACAAGCGAAAGAGGGTACCGTTTTTCAAGATATAGATAGGGATTTAAAATCACTCGATGAAGATTATAGAAATCTATTCACTAACTCTTCTGCTGTGAAGGAGTCTTCTCAAAGCAATGTCAAAGCTGCAGAGTCTGTAAAGGAGACTTTAGGTAATTTCAATCGTGAATTGTCAAATGCTCAAACAAGTACTGAAAAGTTATCTCAAGATGCTGACTCCTTGATGACGCAGTTTAACGAAGAATTGTCTAAGAATGGTAACTTTGTAGAGTCCTTCGTGAAAGTTCTGAATAACGCCTATGACAATGGGGTACCAAACGAAGTATTGCTTAACTTCTTATCAAACCCTGTTGCGCAAAATTCTACCTCGGTAAAAGCGACTGTCAACGTTTATCGTCCATTTACATGGATTCTCTTACTTGAAATTGTTAGTCTCTTTACAGGCTATTTATTTGCAACGCAAAATATTGTTCGTAAGGTCAAAGATAAATTTAAGCTTGACAAGTTGCATGATACAGATATTATGACAGTTGGCCTACTATCTATTTTAGCTATAATAGTTGGTCTAGTCGTTGGTATTGTATCGAGTGCTCAACTTCACGTTGGTCGTGAATATCAACCGTCATGGGTATTGCTAATTGTTTTAGCTGCTTTGGTACTGATTCAAGGGCAGTATTTATTACTTAAACATTTCCGAGTAATTGGAATGGGTCTTGCCTTCTTTATGATGATTAGCTTTGTCTATCTATCAAATGCAATTGGGACGACGGCCAGTCTAACAGGTTTCCCAGCCTTCATCAAAAATCTTAATGCTTTATCAATATTAGAAGCTTTCCTTTCAGGATATTTTGATGGACAACCGGCAAATATTTTAGCATTTATTGCAATGATGATTGTCGTAGCTGGATTACTTGTTATGAATATTTTTATCAAAGAAAGAAGCTTTTGGCCTCAAGTATTTCAAACTGAGAAAGAATAGGAAATGAAAAAAATAATTCTTTTACTTCTTACCTTAGTAGCATGTGCAGCAGTCTCAATGGCTGCTGCAGATGATTTGAAGGATAATCGTTTACAGATTGATGATTCTCGACTTGAGAAAAAAGAGGGACTTAACTTTGGTCTACAATCTGAAGAAACAAAGGAGCTTTTTAACGAAGCGACCCAAAAGAAGTTGCAAGACATGCAGCAGCATCAAGAGGAACAGTTGATCACAGAAAGGGGCCAACTGTTTTCTGCTATACAGGGACCAGTTAAAAAAAATCCTGCAGAGCAGTTGTTTCAGCCAAATTCAAAAATAACATCTAAATTTCAAACAAATATTGGTCAGTTAGAAAAAGATGGTTTGAGTGATTTTCTTCCGGAGTTAGCATATATATCATTGTTTTTATTACTTTTCGTAGCTACAGCTGTGATGAGTTATCGCCTTATGGCCGAAGGGATAGAATAATGTTTTAGCAAGTCCGTCTTAACAACTTAGTAAGAACAGAATCATATACAGGAGGTATATAAACAGTGGAGCAACATATCAATATTACTCTACGCTTGAAAGAAAAAGATGTGGATATTCGCATTCCTAGTCGGATTGAAGTGCGACGGTTAATCCGAGAAGTGGATACGATTTTTACTCCAGGTAAACAGAGAAAAAAATATCAACTTAGAATTGTCAACAAAGGATTATTGATTGATGAAGGAAAACAACTATCTGATTATCCAATGACAACAGGGGATTTAGTAGAGATAGAGGAGATTTAGGTGACTGAGGAAAAATTTATATTTGGCGAACAGCCGTTTGTATATGAAAAAAATGAAACAACTTGGAAATTGAGCCTTAAGCGTTCAGATGTAGCGAGTCAAGATTTACGGGAACTGTTACTGTTGGATTTGCATCATCCGTTCTTTTTGGAGCAATCGATGGTCTCTGATGAGGACAGTGTAACCTTCTCCTATCAAGTCGAAGCTCATGGTTTGACTTATGAAGAAATAAAGAGCCGTACCATTTCGGAGAGAATTCGTTTGGCCCTAAACGTTTTTCGTCTAGAAGGAGCCTTGGAGTTGCCAGTGACCTTCCTTTTGCATCCAGTAAATCTCTTTATTACCAAAGATGCTCAGGCTAAGATTGCTTATCGTGGAATTCCTGGTCTGATGGTTCCTCAATCAATATCCTCAGAAGATTTTCTACGTCAGGCTAAGTGTTTTACCGTAACACTATTTAGTGATTTTGACTTTATGGACCTTTACAATGGTTCCTTGGAATTAGAGACCTTGCCAGACTTTTTAAATGACCTGTGTCAGGCAGATGATATTGCAACAGCAGTTACTATTTTGGAACGGTATTATGTAGAGAAATCTGCGAAAGAACAGGCGGATTTGGTATTGGTTCCAAGCAGACGACACCGAGTGTTTAAATTGGCAACGATTTGGTTGACAGCAAGTGTTGTTTTGTTGATCGTTCCGCTTATCTATTTGATTTTCATGCAAAATCCTTTCAAAGAAAAGATGTTGCAGGCGGATACAGCTTTTATTAAAGTAGATTATAGCGCGGTTATTACAGAATTAGAGGGAATTGCTCCTGCTAGCTTGCCTAATACGCAGAAGTATGAGTTAGCCTTCTCTTATATTCAGGGATTGGAATTTTCTTCTGAACAAAAGAAGGTCATCCTGAATAATGTAACCCTCAAGTCTGATGAGCTTTATTTGACTTATTGGATTCAAGTTGGGCGCAATCGCTTTGAAGAGGCACTTGATATTGCCAAACGGATTAACGACAGTGACTTGATTCTCTATGCTTTGACTCAGGAAATCAAGCAGGTTCGGGAAGATGGCAAGTTGTCAGGGAAAGATCGTGAAAGTAAACTGAATACTTTGGAGAGTGAATATAAGAAATACTGGGATAGCCGAAGTCAGCTATTAACAAGTGATTCTAGCTCTAATGCATCTACTAGTTCTAGTCCTAGTTCACAAGACAAGCCTTCTGAAAGCAAACCTTCATCTGAGAAGAAAACTAGCCCTAGCAGCTCCTCTAGTAATTAAGGTAGACCAAGGAGAGAAACTATGAAAAAACAAATCATTTTCTACAGTCAAGGTCTGCGTTATGAAGTAGAACTGAGTGCAGCTAAGACGGTCTTGGTTGGGGCTACAGAAAAGGCCCAAGTCTACCTTCCTCAACAGGAGAGTCCGATTCAGCTCAAGCTTGACGGTGACAAGATCTTTTATCAGTATGAGAACGAAGCAGGATTATTGAAAGATGGTCTACGTTTGGGTGAGGTTGTCTTTTATATCCGAGAAGGGGGTCCAAGGGTCTATGATCTTTTGGATTTATCAGAGTTTCAGATTGCTTCTCATAAAGGTGCGTTGATCACACTAGATGAAGATGTCGAACTCTTACTCCAAAAATCTCAGAATCAATGGATGCTAACTCGATTAAAAGGCGCATTTTATCGAAACAATCATCTGGAACAAATGGACCAGCAATTGATTGGTTTTGGAGATGAGTTGAGTTTAGGAGCGGTGACAATAAAGCTCTTTCCAGACGAAGTCTGGGTTTTGGGACCAGCTCAAGTAGGGAGACAACTAACGCTGAGAGAACCCTCTCGATATGGTTTTTATGAAGATTATCCAGATTATCACCGCTCTCCACGAATCATTTATCGTGGAAGTGAAGATAAAATCTTGATTAACCCTCCAGGTCAAGAACCAGCTAAGCCAAGTGATGAACTGTTAAAGCTAATCGTTCCTCCTCTTACGATGGTCGGGGTAACCGTCTTGATCACCTTGGTTCAACCTCGAGGGATCTATATTCTTGCGACAGTAGGAATGTCCATAACCACAATGATTTTTTCTATCCGTGGTTTTATCAAAAATCGTAAAAAGTACAAGGCTGATAAGAAGGAACGGATCGATCTCTATCGTCTTTACCTGAAAGATAAGGTCATGGAATTGACTCGCCTGGAGCGGGAACAAAAAGAAGGGATGCACTATCATTTTCCAACTATTTTAGAGTTGACGGACTTGGTTGAGAGTTACAATCACCGGATTTACGAAAAAACTCCCTTACATTTTGACTTCTTATACTATCGTTTGGGACTCGGGAAAATACCGACTAGCTATGACTTGAAATATGGTCAACAGGAGCGCAGTGGTAAGAAGGATGCTCTGGAAGAAGAGGGTTATGCTCTCTATAGTCGTCACAAAAAAATTCCAGATATGCCGATTCCGGCAAACCTTAGCCATGGACCGGTTGGTTATATTGGACCTAGAAATCTCGTCCTAGAACAACTGCAGCTTTTGGTGATGCAGTTAGCGACTTTTCATTCTTATCATGATGTGCAGTTTATTACGATCTTGCCAGAAGAGGAAAAAGAACAATGGTCTTGGATGCGTTGGCTCCCTCATGCCAAACTGCAAGAACTCAATGTTCGCGGTTTTGTCTACAATCAACGGACACGAGACCAGGTTCTCAATAGTTTGAACCAAATCTTGAAACTACGTCGTAGTCAAAAGGAAGAAGCATCCCACAAGGAGAGCACCCTCTTCCATCCTCATTACGTGGTTCTAGTAACCGATGAGAAGCTGATTTTGGACCATATTATCATGGAATTCTTTACCGAAGATCCAACGGAATTAGGCTGTTCTCTCATCTTTGTAGAGGATGTCATGAGTTCCTTGTCTGAGAATATCCAGACAGTGATCAATATCAAGGACCGAAATACGGGCCAACTGGTCATGGAAGAAGGGGTCTTAAAAGAGACGGACTTCCGCTTGGATCATTTCCCAGCAGATTATGATAAGGAGCGGATAGCCCGTACCTTGGCACCGCTCAATCACCTCCAAAACCTTAAGAGTTCGATTCCAGATTCCGTGACCTTTATGGAAATGTATGGTGCGGAGACCTTTGAGGACTTGCAGGTATCGAGCCGTTGGAAAAAGAACGCACCTTACAAGAGTTTGGCTGTGCCGATTGGTCTGCGTGGTCAGGATGACCTGGTTCAGCTCAATCTACATGAAAAAGCTCATGGACCTCATGGTTTGATCGCAGGGACGACTGGATCAGGGAAGTCAGAAACGATCCAATCCTACATCCTATCCCTCGCTGTCAACTTCCACCCTCATGATGTGGCTTTCTTGCTGATTGACTACAAGGGTGGTGGGATGGCCAATCTCTTTAAAAACCTCCCCCATCTCTTGGGAACCATTACCAACTTGGATGGTGTCCAATCCATGCGGGCTTTGGCTTCGATCAATGCGGAAATCCATCGTCGTGAACGACTCTTTGGAGAGTTTGAAGTCAACCATATCAACCAATACCAGAAGAAATTTAAAAACGGAGAAGCGACAGAACCCCTCCCTCATCTCTTCATCATCTCAGATGAGTTCGCAGAGCTCAAGGTTAACCAGCCCGACTTTATCAAGAAGTTGGTATCTATTGCGCGTGTCGGGCGTTCCCTCGGGGTTCACTTGATCCTAGCTACTCAAAAGCCATCAGGTGTGGTGGATGACCAGATCTGGTCCAACTCTCGCTTTAAGATTGCCCTTAAGGTTGCAGATCGTTCGGACTCCAATGAAATGCTTCATACACCGGATGCGGCCGAGATCACTCAGACGGGACGCGCCTATCTACAGGTCGGAAATAATGAAGTCTATGAACTCTTCCAGTCAGCCTGGTCAGGCGCAGATTACCAGCCAGAAAAGGATGATATGGGAATTGAAGACCATACCATCTACCTGATCAATGAATTGGGGCAATATGAAATCTTAAACGAAGACTTATCGGGCTTAGAGGATGCGGACGAAATCAAGGAAGTTCCGACAGAGCTAGATGCTATTGTGCACAATATCCATCTCCTATGTGAAGAACAAGAAATTCCTCCAGTACCACAGCCATGGTTGCCACCACTTAAGGAGCGCATTGCGCTAGAGGAGCTGGAAGAAGTGCAACCAGCAATAGCCTGGGCACAAGAGAAATCACTCTCAATTCTACTTGGAATGGCAGATATCCCGCAGGCTCAGAAGCAGGAAGCCGTCTCTATCAATCTCGCCAAGGACGGACATGTCCTTCTCTATGGAAGTCCGGGTACCGGGAAGACAACCTTCCTTCAGTCTGCAGGTATGGACTTGGCTCGTAAGTTCAGTCCTAAGGACCTTACCATGTACTTGATGGACTTTGGGACCAATGGTTTGGCTCCATTGTCTAAGCTTCCTCAGGTAGCTGATACCATGTCTCTGGACCAAACGGAGAAGATCTCTAAGTTTGTACGAATCATGGAGAAAGAACTCAACCGCCGTAAGAAACTGCTTGCGGACTATGGAGTTGGGACCTTGGAACTCTATCGTCAGGCTAGTGGTCAGGAAGAACCGGCTATTGTCATCCTCTTAGATAGCTATGAAGCTTTCAAGGAAGAAGCCTATGAGGCAGAACTCTTCAAGCTCTTGGTGCGCATCTCTCGTGAAGGTCTCAGCATTGGGGTACATCTCTTGATGACAGCGGGTCGCCAGTCCAACCTTCGTGCTCAACTCTATTCGAACTTCAAGCACCAGTTGAGCCTACCACAAAATGAAGCTAGTGAAGTGCGGACGATTGTGGGCTCTACGCCCCTTGCCATGACCATGGAAGACATCAAGGGACGGGCTCTCATGAAGCGTGAAGAGGTGGATGTCATCCAGCTGGCACTCCCAGTCTCTGGAGACAACGAAAACCAAGTCCTCAATAACCTACGTCAGAAAGTGGCTTCCCTCCAAGAAGCCTGGACAGGACAGCGCCCAAGTGCCATCCCGATGGTACCGGAGGAGTTGACAGAGACTGACTTCTATAGTCGAGAAGCTGTATTAGGATTACTTGAAAAAGGGCAACTACCACTAGGATTGGATTTAGAAAATGTCGAACCGTTAAGCTGGGATTTGTCTAAGGGGAATCTTTTGTATATTTTTGAGAAAGAATGGCAAAATGATAATATGATTCGAAATATCTTATACAACCTTTCTAAACTTCGAATCGATACTACACTTCTTAGTGTATCGAAATTCCAAGAGCAATATAAGTTTTCAAGAGTAATAAGTTCAGAATTAGACCGGAAAAATAAGATAGAAGAAGTTTTCGACTTGGTTTGTGAAAATATAGATTTAGGAGAGATACTTAGTCAGCCATATATAGTAATTTGGGATGAAATTGAAGAGTTAGTTCAAGAGAATGAGCTATTATCAGAAAAAATATTATATATCTTGAATCATGGTCCAAGAATAGGATTATATAGTTTTATTACTACTATTCCTTCATTATCAAATAGTCTTAATGTAGTTTCTAAATTTATTAAACAACTTAAATATGCTATTGTAGAGTTGAGATTAAATGATCAGAAAATCATAAATGTCTCAAATGTAAAATATTCTGAACCTATTTTGGAAAAATCGATTGCTTATATGGTTGATGATAAATATTATCAAAAAATGAAGATAATGATAGGAGTAGATTATGAGTAAGAAGTATGATGTACTGATTCAACCTTTTGAATATCCGAAAGATAGGATTTATACAACGTTGGGTTATAATTTTGGATTTTCATTAAAGCATTATCAAATCAATCATGAAATTTATCAAATTAATCCTGCTTCTATACTATTTTTAGCATTTTATAAAAAGAAGTTTGCTCAAGAAAAATTGGGCAAAATTATAGAGATCTCAGTTAATCCAGGGAATACTACTATATCTTTTGTTAGCACTTCTAAGAAAATTATAGAAGATTTTAAAAAGTTAAATCAGTTTATATTGTTTAATCCTGAAGACGAATTTGAAGAAAAGAAAAAGATATTTGTAGAGGAGTATTTAACCAAGGAAAATGAATTTCCTAATATTTTCAATCTCTCCATATTGGAGTTTTTAGGACAAAATAAACGATTTTCTAGGTATGAACTATTCAATCAGATTCAAAAAGTGACTCAGGATGAAGTGAATTTTGTTCAGAAAGTTCTTTTTGAAGCGATGGAAACAAAAGTATTTATTTTGGGAGATATAAATGAAAAAGTCTGTCAATTATTGAAGGAAACAGTTCCAACTTCTAAACAAGATTGTAACCCTAAATCTATTTTCTTTCCTCTAACAGAGAAAGATATAGTAGCAAAAGAAGTATTAGTTCAGGAAGAAGGAAAGAGAGACTTACTGATACATTCAAATCCAAATCACCAAAACGATAATGGGATGCTATCTTTCTCAGCAGCAGATGTATTTTTGGTTTACCAAATTTTATCGGAGCATTACAGAGACTTGCATCTCACTTTGTCAATAGATTGTGCAGATATGGGAATTCATATTGCGGGTATAAGTAGAATTGATTTATCTAAAATCGATGATGTAACGTTAACTACATACATAGATAGAATCAAAAAACAGCCAAGTTATTTAATAAAAGAAAGACCTAAACTGTATTCAATGTTATTTGTAGTATTATGGCTATCAAAAATTGACTATATCGGGTATAATATTACTGTTACAAATCAATCGTTGAGTGAGATTAGATACCTACTTTCAAAAGTTTTAGATGAAAGTTTGTTCTGTACAGTAAATAGTAATAAATGAAGGAGAACTGAAATGGCAGATCAAATATTAATTAACCCAGAAGAATTTCAGAAAGAGATTGATACTTTAACATCAACCAAAGAGGCTGTTTCGGATAATATATTGAGTATTGAAACAGATGGTCTTGAGTTAGAAACTATTACACAGTTGAATGACATTATTAGTAAATTAAGCAGTGTAACAAAAAATTACAAGAAACTTTTAACACAAGATACTAAAAATTTGGAAGTAATTAAATCTGAGTGGATGGCTTTAGATTCTTTTATTGGACGTCACGGAGAATGGATATCAGGTAGCAATAAAATTGGGAAAAAATGATTAATTTTTGGTACAATAGGAAAGGGACGATATGAAATTAGATAATTCTAAGATAAGTTCAATTGAAACGCTAGGGAGTAAGGCTTACACAAATTTAGAAACTCAATTATACAATGTAAATAAATCTTTAACAGTTTTAACTAAATCATTGAATTTTAAAGGACAAGGCGCAGAAAAGTACAAAGCATTTATGCAAGATAATTCTGTCAATGCAACCTATGTTTTATTACAAATAGGTAAGGATTTAAAAGATTATGTTGAGAATATAAAAACGGGGTTTTTAGAATTTGAATCAAATGAAACGGGTAAAGTATCAAGCTCAAGAGTGGAGGATATAAAAACTTCGTTTGGTGAAATTTTGAAATCTGTTTCTGTAGATATAGAGGATTTAGTTAGTAACGAATCTAAGGCTGCTGAATATATTTCTGTTAAGTCAACTAATACTAATAACATAACAGATGGCTTCTCTACTATAGATACAAATTTGGAAACTGTTAACAACGATTTTAAAACTAAAGACGATGAGTTATCAAAAGGTGCTGAAAGTATCCTGGCTTCAATCAGTAAATTAGATAAAATGATTACAAATATTTTAAATAATTATGTTACACCTAGTGGAAAATATAATGAAACAAAATTTGAAAAGTTAAAACAGGAAACTTGGTATATTGAAGGGGATAGTTCTGTATTTGATGAAAGACAAAAAAAAGATCCTTATGTATATGATACCGCTTATTTCTCATTAGCTAATGGACAATTAGCAAAAGGATGGGGAAAGGATTATTATTCTTACACAGATCTAAATGTCATTAATAGTAAATACGAATCTAAAATTTCAAACGGACAGGAAAGTCTACACGTAGACGGAAATTTATTATCTAATAAAACAGTGATAAAAGCTGGTGACTATTTCAATGTAGTCTCTGAAAGTAGGCTTTTATACGCTGAAGGTAATTCAACTGTTGGAAAAAATGGATTCAAAACAAATGCTGAATTTGGAGTGGGAGAAACAAAACTACATGCGGGTGTATTAGATGATAATGTCTTTTTTGAGGCTAAAGCCGCTGGCCCAGAATCGAAAGGAGAAATTGCATCTTATTCAGATGAAAATGAGTCGAAGCTAGGATTTGATTTCTCAGCAAAAGGAGCAAAAGTAGATACAAATGTAGGATTTAAACTTTTCAAAAATGAACAGAGTGAGGCAAAAGATCCACTAGTTGGAGCAAATATTGGTTTAGAGGCTAATGAAGGATTTTCTGCTGCAGCTATGGTGAGTACTAAGAAACAATATGATAGTTTTCTAGGCCAAGGATGGCTTGATGTTCATACAGTTACCTTTAAGGCTGATTTTTCATTTATATTAGGTGCGAAAGCAGAAATTACGTTACCTTATCCAACATTGGATTTTAAATAGAAAGAGGGGAAAAAATGAAGAAGCTATTTGTTATTATTCTATTGTTGATGCTTGGAGGCTGCTCTAATGGAAATAAAATAGAAGAAAAAGATACTAGTAAAAATGAGACGATTATCAAGGAGGAGAAAGAATTGAAATTTGTAGTTGCACCTCAATATGAAGGTAAAACATCTGATTTAATTGAACTTGGAAAAAAATTGACTAAGGAACACCCCGAACTAGGAAGTAAGGGAAATATGGCTATCTACTATACAGGAGCAGTCTCAGATGGTAGGGCAGCACTGATGCTCGTCAATAAAACTGACGTAGATATCAAAAAAGATTTGGAGTTTTCACTAAGCTGGTCCTATGATGGCAAAACTATTTTTGATAATCAAAAGATTAGCTATACTATCAAGGATAGTGGTGAGTTACCTTCTTACACAACTACATTAATTTTGTTACCACTTAATTCAGAGCAATTGGAGGTTGTTGATTCGATGTCAGAACCATCCAAGATGACACTTTCAATGTCTGATGTGAAGAGTGTAGAATAAGATAGGAATTGAATGTGACAACAGAAACCATTTTATTTTTATTTGCTACTATCGTTATTCTTTTATCCTTGATTTTTTTATCTGGTACGTATTTCTATCTTTATTTTCGTGATAAAAAGATGGTACATCTTGCCAAATCGTCTGTTAAGGGAACAGTTGTGGGCTATAGTAATTTTCAGGCTGGGAATCCTCCGATTGTTGAATATACGGTTAACGGAACTACTTATAGCAAGCCATTACGGTATTTTATAATCAAAACGGTTTCGCTTCCATGGGGCCCTATAAGTGCATCTGATAACTTTACAAGAGAGGATATGTTGGCGAATTCACTCACTTTTTATCGTAATTCCTTTATATCGTTTAATAACTTAATGCGTACGCATTTTCCAGTCTATTCGAAGATGACGGTATGGTATGATCCTGAAAAACCAAACAGGGCTTATGTGGAACGATACTGTGGGATTAACAAGCTTTATAAATGGTTTGGCATCGGTAGTGCTATATTGTTAATCATGACCTATGCTATTGTAGTGCTTGCTTATTTGTTAAAGAGATGAGGTATAGATGTCAGACGTTAGTATTGTTGAAGTAGAAGAAGTGAACCTAAGTATATCAGATATTCAGATGAAGTAGGAGAACTATATGACAGATTTGAAGCTTTATTTTTTGTTGCTATTTGCATTTTTATTACTCTGCTCATCTGTACTTTTCTTTTTCCGTTATTTTTACAAAAGAGAACTAAGGATTAAAAATTTATCTACTGCATGTGTTGAGGGAGTTGTAGTAGGATACAAGTATTCAAAACCAGCAGGTCCTCCAATTGTTGAATATAAAGTTGATGGGCGAACTTATCAAAGAAATTTGGATTACCATAGAGTTATTCTCGTATCAGTTCCTTGGAAGAGTGTACAAGCCACTTCTAGGTCGGAGTTATTAGCTCAAAAGATAACAATTTATAGAAATTCGGTCGTTTCTGTTACACGTGTCTTGGAAGATGCTTTTCCAAAGGGCTCAAAGATGACGGTTTGGTATAATCCGGCTTGTCCCAAAGAGTCCTTTGTTGAGAGATACAGTGGTATGGAAGTAGTGTATAGGCATCAAGTATGGATATGTATGGCAGCATTAATTTTAGCACCCATCTTGTTGACATTAGTATTTATATTGGATGCAATATATAAATAGTAAATTTAAGGGGAGGAATTATGTCAAATGCTAGTCAAGAAGCTGCAATTCAATCGCAGATTAGTTCAGCTCAATCAAAAAAAGAAGGTTATTTAGAAGAGGCAAAAAAAGTCAAGGAAATATATGACGAGTTACGGAAAATTAAAAGTGAATTTGTTAAGCAAAAAAAAGCTGTAGCTTCTAAAAAAGATGAATATGATGATTCTTGGACTGGAAATTTGCATGATACGAAATTTGTTACACCCACAGGTGATCTGATTTCATATTTTAATTCTAGTATTAAGGCTATGGACGAAAATATTGACGAGTTACTCATAAAAATTAATGAGTATGAGAATAAAGCTTTAGAGATGGATGGACTTATTGGCCAGCTAGAAATATTGTTAAACAATATAAGTGGTTGGATTGAAAGTTTCTTCAACTAACTGTAAAATTTCATTAACCACCTGAATTTATTTCAGGTGGTTTTCTTTTGTATTTCTCATCTTTTCACGGTATCACGCATATGGTATAATGGGACAAGAATATTTTTTCTAGTACCTTGAAAATTCTATATTTTCGCTTATTTATCTGCTATGCTATTTACAAAAAAATATCCTGTCTCTTGCCGTCAAGTTCCACCTTCATGATGTGGTTTTCTTGCTGATTGACTACAAGGGTAGGGGAAGCTAGAATAGCATTCTACAATCAAGGAATTTCTGCATTATCAGCATTTGATAATGCAGGAGATTTGCAAGGGGCAGCCTATGATAGTGGTAAACAATATGGTATGAATGTAATCACTCCCTTGCTCAAGGGAGCCATCATGTATACAGAACTGGTAAGTGAAGCTGTTCCAAAGCTACCATCAAAATATCAATCAGAAGTTGGCGGTGAGGATCTTGATTCAGAGGTACTTGAAAGTGAAATTCGTAGCCTTGAAGCTAGTCTTCACGGTATTAGAGGGATGTACAATGCAATGGTTGGAGACGAATCTATAAGTGCAAGCACTTTAAGTAGTCTTTTAAACCGCATGGATTCTTTAACTAGACAAAGAAATGAAAAAATGGATAAGCTCCGCAAGTTAAATCTATTTGCTGGAAGTTCTAATGAAGTTTTTTCTATAGGGGAAGGTAGGTACAGTAATGATGTTTGCTGATCTTGGGATTACAGCGATTTCTAGTGGAGTAGACGAATATAGCAAAACTAAGGATATAGGAAAAGCTGCTGGGAAAGGTGCACTTTCAGCCATAGCTAGCGTGGGTCCATTAGAAGGTGCAACTATCGGAGGAGCAATAGGAGGTGGACCTGTTGGGATGGCTGTTGGATTCTTCGTTGGAGCTGCAATTCAAGGAATTAAGTGGCTTGGAGCCTAAGTTTTTGATGATCCAGTGCAGGGAACAAAAAATATTATCAATAATGTTGGAAAAGGAATTGAAGGATTTGCAAATGAGGTTTCTAAGGGAATTGGTGGAATCGGTAAGGTATTAGGATTTGGGTAAAAAAATGAAAAAGAAATCAATTTTTAAAGCAAGTTTTGAAGAAAGTCTTAATCTAGAAGATGATGGACTTCGAAAGTTACAGCAAGAGCAACATGATAAGACGGCTAACTATTTTAAAAAAGGGAGAGCCTCTCTTTGGTTCTGTATCAAAAGTTTTATTTTATCCCTTATTTTTCCTATTGGTTTTAACTTTCTATTGCTTATTGTATCTATGGAGTTCCATGAAAGTGACACTTTAACTCTTCCAATAGCCAAGCGCGAGTCATTAACGGTAAATGTTTTTTTGATATTACTTCTAATTTGGCTATTCTTAGTCATACTCGGAAAGTTTATTAAAAGAGTCTATCTTTTACCATACCGCTATCAGTTTCATACTTTTACATTTATGATTTGGTTCTTATTGGAAATTGATTTAATCGTGTTTGATATTCTATTAGCAAATCTGGCAACTTGGGAAATGATTGGCATCTATGGAATCATTATGATTGTCACTTATGCGATATGGAATATTGAGTTAAGAGGATTAAGACGACTCATGTATGGTGAGGTTTCGGGAAATACTTTCCGTAATAAGATTGCAAAAATGATCTCTCTCTATGGTATGGGGATTTTAGGAGCAGGTATTATCATAAAGCGTATTTTAGGAATCTTTACAGTAGATATGTCAAGCTCAATAAAGGCATTTGGTTTCTTGCTATTATGGATTTTTTGTAATGTTATACTGGTTGCTGTAGTTGCTTTCATAGGTTTACCTTATTTCCTTCAAGCCTACTATAAATGGAAATATCCCGAAGAATACCGCGAGTGGGAAGGCAAATCTGTGGAAGAGTGGTATGGGAAAAAATATTTAAAAAAACACAAGGAGTTATTAGAATAGTTTTTGGGTGAAAAGGATGAAGAAAGCAATTTTTAAAGCAAGTTTTGAGGAGAGTTTAAATTTATTAGATGATGGGTTTTTACAGTATCAGAAAAAAGATTATTATAATAAACTTGGGAAAGCCTTTAAGAAAGGGAGACCCTCTTTTTGGTTTGGTATTAAAACTTTTATTCTTAGTCTGTTGTTTCCGATAGGTTTAAATTTCATGATCCTTGTTGTTGCGATGTCCTTACATGATTCTGATCCTAAGGATTTGAGATTGCCTATTTCTCAGCATCCTTTACTAACAGTTGAAGTGTATTTAATTTGTTTATTAATTTGGTTGTTATTGGTATTAATGGGTAAATTATTTAAACGGACGTTTATCCTCCCTTATCGTTATCGCTTTCATATTATAACTTTTACGATATGGTTTATGTTTGAATTTAATTTGCTAGCTATAACAATTACGTTACCTATATTAACAACATGGGGGATCTTGGTATTTTTTGGACTTCTAGTATTCTTGGCTTATGTAATGTTAAGAACGGAGCTTAGAAGTTTGAAAAAACGAATGTATGGAGAAGTTAAGTTACCTACCTTACAAGATAAAATTGCCAAAGGTATTGCTATTTATGGAGCTGGTATATTGGGCTTGGCTGTGATTGTTAATTATATTTTCAAAGCTTTTTCTATTAATTTTTCATCTTCTATAACTGGTTTTGGCCTCTTTATATGTTGGATTTTGTTAAATATTGGTTTAATAGCCATAATTGTATTTTTGGAGTTTCCTTTCTTTTTGGAAGGCTACTATAAATGGAAATATCCTGAAGAGTATCGTGAGTGGGAAGGAAAATCAGTGGAAGAGTGGTATGGAAAAAATATTTAAAAAAACACAAGGAGTTATTAGAATAGTTTTTGGGTGAAAAGTATGAAGAAATCAATTTTTAAAGCAAGTTTTGAGGAGAGTTTAAATTTATTAGATGATGGCGTCTCAGGGAAATTTGCTCGGGACATTTACCAAGATGCTTTAAAAAAAGAGCAATTTAGAGGAACAAAAAAATCATATGTTTGGCTGGTAATTCTGACTTTCCTATTTATAATTGGTCCCAATTGGTTGATTGTAGCTTTAAATGATTATTTATTTTACCATTCTGATCCTAGAGATTTAACAGTCCCTTTACCCGACATTAATTTTCTTCCGTACTGGGTATTTTGGATAGCACTTGCAATATGGATTTTATTGATTATACTAGGGAAGCGATACAATCAGCAGTTTATTTTGATTTATAGGGGCCAATTCCATTTTATGGTTACCTTTATTATCTGGCTAGTTGTTGAACTCAATCTTTTTTCTCTAAACTTAATTTATGCAGTAGCTGGATTTTGGGGAATGTTCACTTTTGTAGGATTGATATTATTAATAATTATTTCAATGATTCTTTCTGAGTGTGAGTTATTAGGAATGTTGTTATATGGGACAAGTCTAAAGAAAAGTTTTAGTGATAGATTCTTCGGCAAGATGTTTAGCATAATTGCCAAGTATGGTGGTTTGGTTGTAGCAATTTGGCTAGTCATTCGTATTTTTTTCTCAAGTTCGATGGAGATTAGGAATAATTTGATTGGAGGACTCGGTATTTTGGCTTCAATACTGATTCTTAATATTTTAGTTGTTGCTTTTGAAGTTTATTTCATGTTTCCCTATATGCTACAAGCCTACTATAAATGGAAATATCCTGAAGAATACCGCGAATGGGAAGGAAAATCAGTGGAAGAATGGTATGGAATGAAATATTTAAAAAAACACAAGGAGTTATTAAAAAATGAATAACAAAAATAAAAATAAAGAATTATTACCGTTAGGTAGTATTGTCTATCTTCAAGAAGGAACGCAAAAATTAATGATTATTGGTCGTGGAGTTATCTTTGACCGACGAGGAAACTGGAGAAAAAGCATTTGCTGATTATATAGGTGTTTTGTACCCAATGGGCTTTCAAACGGAATCGACGCTTTTCTTTCAACATGAAAATATTGACAAAGTCGTTTTTGTAGGCTATTCAGATGAGGAAGAGGGACGTTTTTTAGAAGTTTATGAGAAGTGGACGAAAACACTTACGATTCCTAAGAAAGAGATAAAATAGAATTACAGTGGAGTAACTATCATAGATTCTCTATATTCGACGTAGTAATGCTAATCCTGTCTTTTTGCTGAAAGCTTTAAAACCATTAAAAGTGTAACAAAATTCGAATAAGCTATATTTTTAGAGATTGTTTAAGAAATCACTATACTTTAAATAAAAATCAAAAACGAGGAGCTGCTTTGACATTAAAGAAACTCCTCGTTTTTTGTCTGTTCCATTTCGTAAGATGAATTAGCGTGGTCATAAGCCTAAATTCATGATACAAAAATATAGCTTTGTTCCTATGGGACGAGGGCTGTTTTGATATTGTGGTATAATAGAACAAGAACATTTTTCCTTTGTTTTTCTGTTTGGCAATAATTCTAAGACTACCGTAGGGAAAATCGGGAAGTCTGTGATCGGTGGTACCATTGATACCATATCTAATGTTGATTCTTTAGATGGTATGTGGCTTGGAGTTAAGGCAGGAGCACTAGGAGGACATCCGGTGGAAGGAGCTCTCATTTGTCTTACTGTAGGAACGCTTAATCTTATCGGTTCTGCAGTTGCACCAGAATTTAAAAAGTCTGTTTATGACGGAGCTAAAAATTTTGCTTATGGTGCTGTAGACGTGGTAGAATCAGGAGTGGAATCTATCGGAAAAGGAATCCACTGTTATTACGAACCAAAGTATTTCTCGTAATATAGAGGCTCCGTTGCGCCTAGCAAAAGGTTTCAAACAAGCTTTGATTAGCATGAGACTCAATGACCAAAACGTTGTACCCGTCGCAAAGAAACCTCTAAGAGAGACTATGTTAGAAAATCAAGTTCATTATTTTGTTTGTGAGAGCACATACATTAAGATCAAGGCATTGATGCGCTAAATGATTGATTAAAGGCGCAATCACAAATCAATAGTGAACATTATAATCGCGGAGTAAAGAAAGATGAAAAAAATAAAAATAATTTTATGGTTAATGATAGGAGGAATTATGCTTATGGCAGTAGGGTTATTGAATGGATGTAGTTTGGGTGGTGAGACCATTCCCAAAAACAGGACAAAAGAACAGTACGAATTTGAAAAAACGTTTGAACCTTTGTTTAAATTTTTGGAGCAAGATAAGAAGGAGTTTACGGGATTAAAGGCATACACTAGTAGAGTTTATATAAAAAATCAAGATGAAGTAAAAGAATACGAAGTAGATTTAGATATCACTCAATCTGATATTAAAGGTGATTATACAATAACACTTGGCGAGGATAACAAAACTGTTCCGGTTACATATTCTAATGGGAAGTTAAATTATGGGTCGGAGGTAACTCCTTTATATGATGAAGAAATTCTAAATTTAATGGTTTCAAGAGATTATTTCGCTTCCTTAGAGGTGGAAAAAACATTTAAGAGCGCAGAAACTGAATTGAGTGATATTATTTACCAACCAGAAAATCAATCAGAGTTATATAAAAAAATAGTGGAAAAGTATAACCTTCCATCTGACACAAAACTTTCAGTTAGTCTTGGATATGCATACTACGACAGATACGATATACTACTAAGTTTAGAATCTAAAGAAAAATTGGTTCAAATTAGTGCTGCAATTTATTTAGTGAAAGGAAAGTGAATTTATGAATTCAATCGAGAAAAGTAATAGGCGAGTTGAAATGTCAGCTGTTTTATCGGATGCAGTATATGAAAACGAAGTATCAAGTAGTATTCAAACTAGCAAGGTCACAACGTCAGTTAAAACTGTATAAACTTCTGCCTATTCTTTTCGTTATGGTTATAGGATGTTTGGGGTTTTATATATATACTGATAATGGGACAGAGGCCTCTATCCTTATCATTAACAGTATTTTATTTTTGGGTTTCTTTACGGTAATTTTAGGTATGTTGCCACTCCGAGAAAGTTACGAAAAGCAAGAGATTATTTTCGAAAAAATAGAAAAGTTGTAAGTTGATTTGTTTAGCTTATAAGCACAACTTTTTGGGGATTAAAACCATAGCAAACGAGATGGGTGACAATCTTGAAAAAAGTGTTAAGGAAATAGGAAGTAATATTGATTCAGGTATCAAAGAAGTTGGAAGTAAAATTGATGCAGGTATCAAGGAAGTCGGAAATAGTATTGATTCTGGTATTAAATCAATTCAGAAAGTGTTTGGGTGGTAAATGTGAAAATTAATTTTAGAGGATTGGATGTTGCTTATTTTGATGTGTTAGAGATGGGAGAGAAAAAGTACGTTCTCGATTCCAACTCCACGACACCAAAGAGTTATTACTGGGGATTTTCCCCTGAAAATCTTGAAGTTGATTTGATAGAACTTGATAGTAAGAATAAAAATTTTGATAAAAAAATTAAGATGGGACCCTCAGGAATGCGTATGGTATCTATTGGTTTTGGTCTTCTTTCGTATAAAGTAGTAACATCAATTTCTAGATATTATGATATTAGTCATTATCTGTATTTAAAAGTATCTTTATTTCTCATATCTATTTTGGTAGCCTATATTGTCTATCAAGGTATTTTAATCAAATCAAGGAAGGAGATTTCAAGTCGTTTATCGCAGGAAAAGAAGAGGTTTAAAATAGTCTTTCAGAATAATAAGAAAAAAAGACAATTCCATGCTTATCTATTTCCCATTTTACATACAATTGCTTTCTCTTTTTATATGGGACTAGATGATGGAACAGAAGCTGCAATTCTAGTGTTGAATGGTTTGTTGGCCTATCTATTTATTTGGATTGAATCTGGCGTTATTCCATTGACTTATGCTTATCAACAGAAATACCTAGAATTTAAAGAACTGAAAAAGCTATAATGTAACTTATAACGAAATTCAGAAAGTATTTGGGTGGTAGGAGTAAAAAATGGAGATAAATTTTAGAAATTCTAACGTTGGTTGTTATCAAATAGTTGAAATAGATGAGCATTCTCAGAAATATATTATGGATACTAGCACTCTGACACCTAAGAGATACTGTTGGGGTTTATTACCCCAAAATATCACTCTTGATATGACGGAATTGGATAAGAAAAATACTAGTTTTGAAACAAAATCAAAAACACTATTGGGAACTAGCACTATAGCTATAATGGTCCAACCGATTGTAAAAATTGGATACGATATGTTAAGAAATTTATTTGTAAATTATGAGATAAGTCAACAAATATTCTTAAAGATAGTTTTATATTTTATTTCTATGTTGATTTCTTATCTTGTTATTTGGAATTCTCTGCGAAAAGCTCATAAAATTGCAGCTGAACGGTTGCCTAAGGAAAGTAAGAAAGCTAGATTAACACTTCGAACGACTAAAAGAAGAGAGTTAACTGGGTATATATTTCTTTTCCTAAACTTAGCATGCTTACTTTTCTTTTTAATGTTAAACGATGGTGAAGAGGGAGCAATTTTAGTAATTAATGGTATAATTTCATTAGCCTTATACTTGAGCGTTTGGACGATGCCTCCAATAAGTTTTTCTTATAGAAATAAATTTTTGACATTTGAAAAAATTGAAGAATTGTAATAATGATAAAGCAGTCTTTATAGAGATTTTTTGATGGATTTGATAATGGTTTAAAAAAATATTGAATTACTATCATTGTTTTTGGAGGAAAATTTTGGAATTAAAATTTAAAAATTCAAGTATGATGTGCTTTCAAATTGTTCAGATAGATCAAGAATCGAAGAAGTATGTCATGGATACGAGTACAATAAGCCCCAAGAGTTATTATTGGGGAATAAAAACAGATACGATTACAGTAGACATGGTAGAGATTGAAAAGAATAATAACCAGTTTGCAATTAAACCTAGAAGACCTGTAAGTGCGACAATGGGAGCCATTATCGTTCAACCAATCGTCAAGGTTAGCTATGATGCACTGCAGGAACTCTTTATTCACAATAATATTAGCGAACAAATATTATTAAAGTTATTACTCTTTGCAATTTCTATGCTAATTTCTTATTTTGCCATTCTGATTTCATTAAAGTTATCTCATAAAAAAGCAGATAAATGGATTCCTAAAAACAGCAATAAATACATAGTAACATTTACAACTATTCAGAAAAGTAACGGAGGAGTATATCCTTTTGTTGGAGCCATTGCCCTTTGTTTACTTTTCTTTCTTGGTATGAATAATGGAACAGAAGGAGCTTTCTTGGTAATCAATGGAATCGTATCGTTATTCTTTTTCATGTTTACTCTAGGAAGTTTTCCAATCGCTCATCCATACAAGCATGGTCAAATTGAGGTTGAAAAGATTGAGAAATTATAGAATGAATGATATTGGAAATAGTATTGATTCAGGTATTAAATCGATTCAGAAAGTGTTTGGGTGGTAATTTTGGAAATTAATGTTAAAGAAACGAAGTATTTTTGTCATCAACTTGTAGAACTAAATGGGAAAAAATATATATTAGATGCAAGTTCAATGACTCCCAAGTTCTACTATTGGGGTGTTCCAACGGACGAATTAACGGTTGAGATGACAGAACTTAACAGAGAGGATATCAATTTTAGTACCCCGATTAATAAGTTTAAAGCTTCATATGTGGCAATTATGGTTCAACCGCTTGTATGGATTGTCTATTCTTTATTGAAAACTTTTTTTAAAGAGTACAATATTAGTCAACAGATAATTTTAAAATTAGTAGTATTTTGCGCATCTATACTATTCTCCTACTTCATTTTTTATTTTACAAGAGAGAAAGAACGTAAAAATGTTAAAGCTTTACTGCCTTCTTCTAGCAGAAGATATGAGATGATTTTTAAACCAATATCTGCAAGAAAGCAAGTTTTTGACGCCTATATTTTTAAAGTTCCCATAATAGCTTGTTTAGTTCTCTATTTGTCAATTAATGATGGAGGAGAAGGGCTTGTTCTCGTTATCAATAGTATTATCACATTTTTCCTTCTAACAATTGACTTTGGCAAGGTTCCCATTCTTTCCGATTATAAGATTAGAAACATCACATTTGAAGGAATTAGAGAAATTAAATAAGACCTTTGATTTAGGTATTAAATAGATTCAGAAAGTGTTTGGGTGGTAAATGTGGAATTAAAATTTAAATATTCGAATATAGCAGTTTTTAGACTCGTAGAGTTTAAAAATAAAAGTTATATCTTAGATCCGACTACTATAAAAGGCAAATCCTATTTCTTCGGTTCGCTTCCGAAAGAGGTTACTGCTGAAATGGTTGAGTTATCTCCATCTAATGATAGTTTTAGAATAAAATCGAAAACACCAATAGGCGCATCTACTGCTCTAGTTATCATGATTCAGCCACTTGTGGGCTTCTCTCATACGCTGATGAAAGATGCCTTTATTAGCTGGGGAATCAATCAGCAAATTTTAATGAAAGTAGCGTTATTTGCTTTCTCTGTATTTTTGTCATATCTTATGGCTGTCTTTTATGAAAAAAGTGCGGTAGGGAAGTTTGAATCAAGAGTACCCAAAAACAGTAAACGTTGTCGACTTGTTTTGGAACCAAAAGGTAAACGAATGATTGATTGGTGGTATATTACTCTTGGAATTAATGCTGTTTGTTTAGCATTTTTTATAGGACTTGACAGTGGTTATGAAAGTGCTATATTGGTTATAAATGGCATAATTTCGTGGTGGTTTTTTGTAATACTGAGAATGCCACAAATCCCAGAGTATTATAAGACACTAACATTAACTGAAATTGAAGAGCTATAAATACAGAACGTTGAGAAGTTAGAAATGACTTTGATTCCGGTATTAAATCAATTCAGAAAGTGTTTGGGTGGTGAACGTGGAATTAAAATTTAAAGAAACAAATAAAACTTTTCATAAAATTGTAGAATTTAAAGGTGAAAAATATCTTTTGGATATGACTAGCATTAGTCCTAAAACTTATTTCTGGGGTGCTCTTCCGAGTGAAATCACAGCTAAATGCTTAAAATTAGATAAAAGAGATACAAGTTTTGAGAGCTTAGCTCCAACTATGAGCAAATCTCTTGGTATTGGAATAGGTGTAGCAATAGGTGGAGCTTGTTATGGGATTGTTACGAATGCTTTTAAGAGTTATGACATTAGCCATAATATTTCTTTTAAATTAGGATTATTTGTTCTCTTTATTGTTCTAGCTTATCTTACTTTCAGGTTCATTGCTTTTGTGGTTCGTCGTAGTCTTCACCAAAAGCTTTCAAGTAAAGGAACGAAGTATCAAATAGTTTTCAAATTAGCAAGACAACAACGTCAGTTGAAACTGTATAAACTTCTGCCTATTCTTTTCGTTATGGTTATAGGATGTTTGGGGTTTTATATATTTACTGATAATGGGACAGAGGCATCTATCCTTATCGTTAACAGTATTTTATTTTTGGGTTTCTTTACGGTTATCTTAGGTATGTTACCACTCCGAGAAAGTTACGAAAAGCAAGAGATTATTTTTGATAGAGTAGAGAGGTTATAAGTTAAAAAGATACATAAATACTATTCTATAACGGATTTTTAATGAGCAACAGGAGATATTATGTTAAAGATATTAAAAACGAACAAATGGATATTCCTTGCAGTTTCTGTGCCTTTTCTTATTATCATTCTTTCTTATTTGCTTATGGGGCATTCGTTTGGCAACACTGCTAAGTTTATACATGTTCATGAAGATACTATCAAGAGAGAAATTCTTGCAGACATAGATAGTCAAGGACAGTATATAAAGTCTGTGACGCTTTTACCTGGTTCAGCGATGGGGTCTTTTGATAATGGCGGAGATGTAGGCGGAAATTATCATATTTACTTTAGAGCCTATGTTAATAATAATCGCAAGCAGTCAATGAAAGTAGAAATATCCTTTCCTGATGCTGGTATATCTCCTTTTACCTTTATAAAACCCAATCCTTATAAATCACCTGAAACTATGGAGAGATGGTACTTGTCAGTACAAGAGGTATCCAGTGACCCCTCGTGGGATTGGAAGCGAGAGCAAGATAAATTGACTGAAACTATGAATAAACTTTCGGATGTTTCTGTTCGCAAGGCCAAGGATGCATCTTGGCAAATTCAAAAAGAAATTATGATTCGTTTTCTTAACAAATGGCTAAATGAACATGAGGAAAATTTCAAACTAGTTATCCAAACAGATCTGTATAGAAACGACCCAGAATTGGAACAGAAATTAGGAAAGATTCAAAGTATAAGTGTAAGTGAATATCAAATGTACATTCCTTCGACAGGTAGCGACATTCGTTTTGATGTTAGATTTGAGAAATATCCTGAAGAAGTAGCTACTATAAATGTTCGCTTGCATTCCCAAGGGGAACAATCAGTTTTTAAGGATCCCTCAGTAGCTGCAACTATTAGTTTTGAAAATGAACGTTTTGCTATAAAAACGAAGTACGACTCCAAGCTATTTCCAATTTTTAATCAAAGTCGATTTGGTAATAGTAATGGAGAAATTTCTTATAAGCTCCCAAAAGACTATGAAAATCAATTTTTAATTCCTTAACTATCAAGCAAGCTATTGTGCTTGCTTTAATCTGAAACACTAGAAATAGTGTTTTTTATTGGAACAAATTGAAAACTCTTTCATAAGATATCTGTGGTATGGTATAATGGACAGTAGGTTTTTGTATTTTTTTGATGATAGATAGAATTTTAAATTGAAGGAATTAGTTAAGTAAGAACATGCAAACTAAGAGTCTACTATCAATCAAATCAGAGTACAACTTCAATATGAAATTATGAAAATAGTCCCATAAGGTGAGATGTTACAAATAGTACTTGAATGCGCTAGATAAACACACTGGATTTTCAAAAGGGTTGAAAAAATGGTGGGCAGGAATTGTAGGAGGATAAGATGAAAGAAAAGTATGTTGAATTTTTGAATTTAGCGGTTGTGGATTCTAGTCCTATAAAGAACTCTGAATTTTTAAAGTCAGTAGCGATGGAGGTAATTTTTTCCTTACTGATATTTATAGTGTCTATTTTTAGAGAAGGTGAGATACATGATGTGAGTATGATTATCCTTTACATCACTATCTATCATATATTGGTTTCGTTGTTCATGTTTTTGTTATTCCAAAAATTTTCCAAATCAAAATTATTGCAATTGATTCCAGCTAGTTCTATTCTAATTTCTCATGTTGAGTTTCTCTTCTGGGGTTCTCTATTTTGGGGTAAGAACTACTGGTCTGTATTCACGATTTTAATTAGCCTAAGCTTTATTTTTCAGTTACTAACCTTTGTTTACCAGTTGTTAATTGTCCCTAAAGCTAAGAAATTACCACATGGAGAGTATAGGAAGAATCTTTTATTTCTTCCTTCTGTTATTTGCATATTGATTTCAGCAATTGTAGTAGCTATAGCACATTTAATTACGTTGCCAGGAATATATATAATTACTTCCCTCGTCGCAGGGAGTATAGCATGCCTTCCCTACTATTGGCTTGAGTACGCACGAGTATTTATCGGTTGGAAAAAGAAAAGCACTAAAAACTTTATTTATAGAGGAGAAATAAAATGAAATTAATTAGAATGGCTAGTAGTAGCATAGATCATGCTAGGAGGATAAGATGAAAGAAAGATATTATGAATTTTTGAATATACTGATGACAGGTCATAAACCAGTGAGAAATTTGAATTTCTATCTTGCATTTTTATTCGAAATTCTATTTACTTCAGTAGTACTGATTGTTTCTATATTTACTAAGAATCAAATGCATAATCTTAGTATATTTTTGATTCATGTTACTATTGTCCATATGGTAATAGTACTGCTTGCATTTTTATTGTTTCAAAAATTTTCCGCTTCAAAATTATTACAATCAGTTCCGACGACTTCGTTTCTTTTTCTTCATTTCGAGTTTCTTTTTTTGAGCTCTATATTCTTTGGGGAACAGTATTTATCGATATTCTTTCTTTGCATTGGATTGAGCTTTGCTTTTCAAGTGATAAACTTTTTTTATCAAATATCAATTGTTCCAAAAGTAAAACAAATGCCAGATACTGAGCATAAGAAGAATTTGTTACACTTACCAGCCCTTATTGTAATATTAACGTCAGCAGCAATTGTAGTCATAGCACGATTGTTTATGTTGTCTGGAATATATATCATCATCGGTTTAGTAGGGCTGAGTATTTCATGGAACTCGTTCTTTATTCTCGGATATACTCAAGTATTCACCGGTTGGAGAAAGAAAAGCACGAATAACTTTATTTACAAAGGAGAAATAAAATAAAATTAATGAGAATGGCTAGTAGTAGCATAGCTCATGCTAGGAGGATAAGATGAAAGAAAAATATTATGAATTTTTAAATATGGCAGTTGTGGATACTAGTCCTATAAAGAACTCTGACTTTTTAAGGGCTTTTACAATTGAAGTAGTATTTGCTTTATTGATATTTATAGCGTCTATTTTTATAAAAGGTGAGGTGCACGATGTGAGTATCATTATTTTTCACATTACTATTTATCATATATTGGTTTTGTTGGTCATGTTTTTGATATTCCAAAAATTTTCCAAATCAAAATTATTGCAATTGATTCCAGCTAGTTCCGTGCTTATTTCTCATGTAGAATTACTTTTTGGAAGTTCTATATTTTTAGGAGATGACTACTGGTCTATTTTCATGAAGTTAATTGGATTGAGCCTTATTTTTCAGCTAATCACCTTTGTTTACCAGTTGTTAATTGTCCCTAAAGCTAAGACTTTACCATCTGGAGAGTTCAGGAAGACAATCTTACACATTCCTCCACTTATTGTTGCTTCATTAGCAGCAATTTTAGCGATTATAGGACGTTTATTTATGTTACCAGTGATATATGCTATTCCTTGTGTTGTAGGATTAAGCATTGCCTGCCTCCCCTTCTATTGGCTTGAGTATGCACGAGTATTCACCGGTTGGAAAAAGAAAAGCACGAAAAACTTTATTTATAGAGGAGAAATAAAATGAAATTAATTAGAATAGATATCAGCAATATTGCTTATACAGAGAAAAAAGTTCCTATGGAATCTTTTCTAGATTTGATTGAAAGTTGTGAAAAATTATTATTTGAAACAGGGGTCTATAAAAATGGTCCGACAACGATTGAAACATGTTTGAGCACTTTTGGAAAGCCAGGAGAAGCCTCGTTTAAGGTCTATATTCCGACAAACATTCCAATTGAAGGAAATGATGAATTTCAACATCTAGAACATTTTACAATTAAGCAGTGTGTCTCTGAGGTAACTCCATTTGATGAACATTTCCTTCCAAAAATTGAAGAAATGAAGCAGTATATTCATGATGAGGGATTAGAAATGCTGGGAGATACAGTTTTTCTGTCTATTTTCCCAATATTTGGACAGCACTTTGTTGAAATGAATATCCCAATTAAGGAGATCTCAGATGCTATTTAAAAACGTGGGAGAATACCAAGATATACAATATAGAAATGTTATCTCAAGGTATTATACAGTATCGCAAGAAGAGATGCCGGACACTTATAACGCTTTTTTAGAAGAAGTAAGAAAAGCAGGATATACGCTTCGAGGACCTTTCTTTTATACGATTAATTCCAAGTTAGAAGAAAATCAAGATGTGTTGATGGAACTGTTTATCCCAGTGGAAGAAGAGTATATTGAAGATGCTTTGCCAGAAGACTTTTTGTATCACAGTCTGTTTCAAGTTTTAAATACTGTTTCAACTAGAATTTTAGAACCAGATGATGAGTCAGTGAAAGAGGGGATAAGCTTCTTAGCGGGTTATATCTATTATCAGGGACATTGTGAGTTGACCCCTCCCTTCTTTTTCACCACAATCTCTGATGGGAAAGTCTATACAGATATAAAAGTAGGTGTGTTAAAAGAGACTTTTTCGGGTATTCAGTCTATTGAAGAAATATTTGGATGGTAAATGTGGAATTAAAATTTAGTCACTGCATGTATTGAGTGGGTTGGGAAATGTATCAGATGAACAGATTTGTCAAAAAGTATATCGTTCATGTTAGGAGCTTATAGAGGATATGCTGGAAATGTTTTATAGATATCCCAGTTTATTTTAAGAATTATCCTTTCTCTGTAACGGATGCAGCTAAGGATACCTTAATAAAAACAACAGATTCAATTGGCGATGGTTTAAAAACAATAGGAAGGTGATTTAGTTAATGGCAAAGATAAATAGAAAAAATAAAGCAAAGATTACTGATATAGAAAGAGAAAGATACCACGGGCCTTTGATTACAGATGGTGTTAGTTTAGTTTATATTAAGTTATATCCATGGATTGCTTTGGTATTAAGCGGGTTTATGTATTTGGTTGGAAGTTATGAAGATAATCTAGGTATCTTTAAAGGGATTTCTTTGTTTTGCGGTGTTGTGAATATATTAGGTATTATCATTTCTTTTATTCCCTATTTGGTAAACGCCTGGAAGGATTTAACATATTATTTAATAGCCCTCACAGTGTTAAGCTTAGTGATAGGTTTAGATTTTATTGGTTTATTAATGGTTATTTCAGATGGAAGTCCTATAGGAGCCAAGGAGATATATCAATCCCCTCTCACTCCATTTTATGTTATCTTTATATTACTTCTTTTTATCTTTGTATGCGGTCTTTATGCTTGGTATTATCTGCCAAAGAATCAGGGGAAAGTCTGGGCCTTTAATCAAGTAAAAGGAGGAAGTAGAAAGAAAACATGGTGGAATAATTTTGCTATAGCTTTTGCTGGGGCAACAATCATTCCCGCACTCCTAACAGGCTATATTCAGATTGCCTTTGGTGTTTTATTGGGAATTTTATTTACTTTGACCCTGCCAGCTGTCGTGGTAGATGCGGTTTATGCAGCTATTTGTATAAGAAAGCATCCTGATAGCGATGGATTAGTTTAGAAATGAAACCGTTTGTAAATATCTAAGAAAGGTGCACTTAATTTGCCATTCAAGGGAGATGAAAATTTCTTGACTTCTATACTATAATTGTAATCGCCGATTTAGCCCAGTTGCTAGAGCAAGAGAGTCATAAAGTCTAGGTTACAGGTGAACATATGACTGAAGATTTGCAAAATTAGATATGTAGAAAATAGCCGTTAAGCCTAGTTCTTATCGGTTATTTACTTTGTTTAATAGTATTGTTATTGCATCAATTATGTCTGTTTTTGTGGTTCTGGTAGTGTTTCAACTTGATTGCTACTATTTTTGATGGTGTGAATGTGCTGATAATGTATCTCAGTTAAGTACGAAATTTTTATATCTTTTTTAACACATATTAAAAATAAAATTAATATCCCTTAATTTTTCTTGACTTAAATTTTTTAAATTGATATACTATTTTTCAGAGAGCTAACAATTATATATAAATGTACTACTCTATTTCCTAGATAACACTTAGTAAAACTTTTTATAACAAAGGCTAGCAAAGTTAAAGTTTTCTATCTATTGGAAGTTAAATAAATATGTAAGGAATTAAAATGAAAAAAAGTACAGTATTGTCATTAACCACAGCTGCAGTTATTTTAGCAGCATATGTCCCTAATGAGGTAGTCTTAGCAGATACATCTAGTTCTGAAGATGCTTTAAGTATCTCTGATAAAGAAAAAGTAGTAGTAGGTAAACAAAACGAAAACAAAGAAAAACATGAAGATATTCATAATGCTATAGAAACTTCAAAGGATACTGAAGAGAAGAAAACAACAGTTATTGAGGAAAAAGAAGTTGTTAGTAAAGAATCTGTGATAGACAATAAAACTAACAATGAAAAAGCAACAATCAAAAAAGAAGATTCCAATCAATACAAAGGAGATAATGCAAACTCGTCTGCAAGTAAAGACACGGAAAGTCCCAAAAAAGAAGATAGACTTGTCTATATTGCTGAATTTAAAGATAAAGAATCTGGAGAAAAAGCAATCAAGGAACTATCAAATCTTAAGAATACAAAAGTTTTATATACTTATGATAGAATTTTTAACGGTAGCGCTATTGAAACAACCAAAGATAATCTGGACAAAATTAAACTAATAGAAGGTATCTCATCGGTTGAACGATCACAAAAAGTCCAGCCAATGATGAATCATGCTAGAAAAGAAATTGGAGTTGAAGAGGCAATCGATTACCTAAAATCTATCAATGCACCATTTGGGAAAAACTTTGATGGTCGGGGTATGGTCATTTCAAATATCGATACGGGGACAGATTATAGGCATAAGGCTATGAGAATCGATGATGATGCCAAAGGCTCAATGAGATTTAAAAAAGAAGACTTAAAAGGTACTGATAAAAATTTCTGGTTGAGTGATAAAATTCCTCATGCTTTCAATTATTATAATGGTGGTAAAATTACTGTAGAAAAAGCTGATGATGGAAGCGATTATTTTGATCCACATGGGATGCATATTGCTGGGATTCTTGCGGGAAATGATACTGAAAAAGATATCAAAAACTTTAACGGAATAGATGGAATTGCTCCTAATGCACAGATTTTTTCTTATAAAATGTACTCTGACGCAGGATCTGGCTTCGCAGGGGATGAAACAATGTTTCATGCTATTGAAGATTCTATCAAACACAATGTTGATGTTGTTTCGGTTTCATCTGGCTTTACAGGAACAGGTCTTGTAGGTGAGAAATATTGGCAAGCTATTAGAGCGTTAAGAAAAGCAGGCATTCCAATGGTTGTAGCTACGGGTAACTATGCAACTTCTGCTTCAAGTTCTTCATGGGATTTAGTGGCAAATAATAATCTGAAAATGACCGACACTGGAAATGTAACACGAACTGCAGCACATGAAGATGCGATAGCAGTTGCTTCTGCTAAAAATCAAACAGTTGAGTTTGATAAAGTTAAGATTGGAGGAGAAAGTTTTAAATACAGAAATATAGGGGCCTTTTTCGATAAGAATAAAATCATAACAAACGAAGATGGTTCAAAAGCTCCTAGTAAATTGAAATTTGTATATATAGGCAAAGGTCAAGACCAAGATTTGATAGGTTTGGATCTTAAGGGCAAAATTGCAGTAATGGATAGAATTTATACAAAGGATTTAAAAAATGCTTTTAAACGAGCAACGGATAAGGGTGCACGCGCCATTATGGTTGTAAATACTGTAAATTACTACAATAGAGATAATTGGACAGAGCTCCCAGCTATGGGATATGAAGAGGATGAAGGAACGACTAGTCAAGTTTTCTCAATTTCAGGAGATGATGGTGTAAAGTTATGGAACATGATTAACCCTGATAAAAAAACTAAAGTCAAAAGAAATAATAAAGAAGATTTTAAAGATAAATTGGAGCAATACTATCCAATTGATATGGCAAGCTATAATTCTAATAAACCGAATGTAGGTGATGAAAAAGAAATTGACTTTAAGTTTGCACCTGAAACCGACAAAGAACTTTATAAAGAAGATATTATAGTCCCAGCAGGATCCACATCTTGGGGACCTAGAACAGATTTACTTTTAAAGCCTGATGTCTCAGCACCAGGTAAAAATATTAAATCCACTCTCAATGTCATTAATGGGAAATCAACTTATGGTTATATGTCAGGGACTAGTATGGCAACTCCAATCGTGGCAGCTTCTACTGTTTTGATTAGACCAAAGTTAAAGGAAATGCTTGAAAGACCTGTATTGAAAAATCTTAAGGGAGATGACAAAATAGATCTTACAAGTCTTACAAAAATAGCCCTACAAAATACTGCACGCCCTATGATGGATGCGACTTCTTGGAAAGAAAAAAGTCAATACTTTGCATCACCTAGACAACAGGGGGCAGGGCTAATTAATGTTGCCAATGCATTGAGAAATGAAGTTGTAGCGACTTTCAAAAACACAGATTCTAAAGGTTTAGTAAACTCTTATGGTTCTATTTCTCTTAAAGAAATAAAAGGAGATAAAAAATATTTTACAATTAAGCTTCACAATACATCAAACAGACCTTTGACCTTTAAAGTTTCAGCATCTGCTATAACTACAGATGCTCTAACTGACAGACTCAAACTGGATGAAACATACAAAGATGAAAAATCTCCAGATGGGAAGCAAATTGTTCCAGAAATCCACCCAGAAAAAATCAAAGGAGCAAATATTACATTTGAGCATGACACTTTCACTATAGACCCAAATTCTAGCTTTGATTTAAATGCGGTTATAAATGTTGGAGAGGCTAAAAATAAAAATAAATTTGTAGAATCATTTATTCATTTTGAGTCAGTGGAAGAAATGGAAGCTCTAAACTCCAACGGTAAGAAAATAAACTTTCAACCTTCTTTATCGATGCCTCTAATGGGATTTGCTGGGAATTGGAACCACGAACCAATCCTTGATAAATGGGCCTGGGAAGAAGGTTCAAAATCAAAAACAATGGAAGGTTATGATGATGATGGTAAACCAAAAATTCCAGGAACCTTAAATAAGGGAATTGGTGGAGAACATGGTATAGATAAATTTAATCCAGCAGGAGTTATACAAAATAGAAAAGATAAAAATACAACATCCCTAGATCAAAATCCAGAATTATTTGCTTTCAATAACGAAGGGATCAACGCACCATCATCAAGTGGTTCTAAGATCGCTAAAATTTATCCTTTAGATTCAAATGGAAATCCTCAAGATGCTCAACTTGAGAGAGGATTAACACCTTCTCCACTTGTATTAAGAAGTGCAGAAGAAGGAATGATTTCAATAGTAAATACAAATAAAGAGGGAGAAAATCAAATCGACTTAAAAGTCATTTCGAGAGAACACTTTATTAAAGGAATTTTAAACTCTAAAAGAAATGATGCAAAGGGAATCAAATCTTCTAAGCTAAAAGTTTGGGGTGACTTGAAATGGGATGGACTCATTTATAACCCTAGAGGTAGAGAAGAAAATGCACCAGAAAGCAAGGATACCAAAGATCCTGCTACTAAGATACGAGGTCAATTTGAACCAATTGCAGAAGGTCAATATTTCTATAAATTTAAATATAGATTAACTAAAGATTATCCATGGCAGGTTTCCTATATTCCTGTAAAAATTGATAACACAGCCCCTAAGATTGTTTCGATTGATTTTTCAAATCCTGAAAAAATTAAGCTGATCACAAAGGATACTTATCACAAAGTAAAAGAGCAATACAAGAATGAAACTTTATTTGCGAGAGATCAGAAAGAACATCCTGAAAAATTTGACGAGATTGCCAACGAAGTTTGGTATGCAGGAGCCGCTCTGGTTAATGAAGATGGAGAGGTTGAGAAAAATCTTGAAGTCACTTATGCAGGTGAGGGTCAAGGAAGAAATAGAAAACTTGACAAAGACGGAAATACTATTTATGAAATTAATGGTGCAGGAGATTTAAGAGGAAAAATCATTGAAGTCATTGCACTAGATGGCTCTAGCAATTTCACAAAGATTCATAGAATTAAATTTGCTGATCATGCTGATGAAAAGGGGATGATTTCCTATTATCTAGTAGATCCTGATCAGGATTCATCTAAATACCAAAAGCTTGGCGAGATTGCCGAATCTAAATTTAAAAATTTAGAAAATAGAAAAGAGGATAGTCTTAAAAAAGATACAACTGAGGTAGAAAATCATCAAGAAAATGAAGAGTCTATCGAAGAAAAATCTAGCTTTACTATCAATAAAGCCATTTCAACAATTAGAGAATTTGAAAGCAAAGATTTAAAGAAACTCATTAAAAAGAAATTTAGAGAAGTTGATGACTTTACAAGTGAAACTGGTAAGAGAACAGAGGAATACGATTATAAATACGATGATAAGGGAAATATCATTGCTTATGACGATGGTAGTGCCTTAGAATATGAAACTGAAAAACTTGATGAAATCAAATCAAAAATTTATGGTGTTCTAAGCCCGTCTAAAGATGGACACTTTGAAATTCTTGGAAAGATCAGTAATGTTTCTAAAAATGCCAAGGTATATTATGGCAATAATTATAAATCGATAGAAATCAAAACGACCAAGTATGATTCCCAATCAAAAACGATGACATTTGATTTATATGCTAATATTAATGATATTGTGGATGGATTAGCTTTTGCAGGAGATATGAGATTCTTTGTTAAAGATGATGATCAGATAAAAGCTGAAACTAAAATTAGAATGCCTGAAAAAAATAAGGAAACTAAAACAGAATATCCCTATGCATCAAGTTATGGGAATGTAATAGAATTAGGAGAAGGAGATCTTTCAAAAAATAAACCAACCAATTTAACGGACATGGAATCTGGTAAAATCTATTCTGATTCAGAAAAACAACAATATCTATTAAAGGATAACATCATTCTAAGAAAAGGCTATGCACTAAAAGTGACTACCTATAATCCTGGAAAAACGGATATGTTAGAAGGGAATGGAGTCTATAGCCAGGAAGATATAGCAAAAATCCAAAAGGCCAATCCTAATCTAAGAGTCTTATCAGAAAAAATAATTTATGCTGATAGTAGAAATGTTGAAGATGGAAGAAGTACTCAATCAGTATTAATGTCGGCTTTGGACGGCTTTAACATTGTAAGGTATCAAGTGTTTACCTTTAAAATGAATGATAAAGGGGAAGCAATCGATAAAGATGGAAATCTTGTGACAGATTCTTCTAAACTTGTATTATTTGGTAAGGATGGTAAAGAGTACACAGGAGAGGATAAGTCCAATGTAGAAGCTATAAGAGAAGATGGCTCTACGTTATTTATTGATGCAAAACCAGTAAATCTTTCAATGGACAAGAACTACTTTAATCCATCTAAATCTAATAAAATTTATGTACGAAATCCAGAATTCTATTTAAGAGGTAAGATTTCTGATAAGGGTGGTTTTAACTGGGAGTTGAGAGTTAATGAATCGGTTGTAGATAATTATTTAATCTATGGAGATTTACACATTGATAACACTAGAGATTTTAACATTAAGCTTAATGTTAAAGACGGTGACATCATGGACTGGGGAATGAAAGACTATAAAGCAAACGGATTCCCAGATAAGGTAACAGATATGGATGGAAATGTTTATCTTCAAACTGGCTATAGCGATTTGAATGCGAAAGCGGTTGGAGTACACTATCAATTTTTATATGATAATGTCAAACCAGAAGTAAAGATTGATCCTAAGGGAAATACTAGTATCGAATATGCTGATGGAAAATCTGTAGTCTTTAATATCAATGATAAAAGAAATAATGGATTCGATGGTGAGATTCAAGAACAACATATTTATGTAAATGGAAAAGAATACAAATCATTTGATGATATTAAACAAATAGCAGATAAGACACTAAACATTAAAATTGTTGTAAAAGATTTTGCAAGAAATACAACCGTAAAAGAATTCATTTTAAACAAGGATACGGGAGAGGTAAGCGAATTAAAACCTCAGATGGTAACTGTGACCATTCAAAATGGAAAAGAAATGAGTTCAACGATAGTGGCGGAAGAAGATTTCATTTTACCTGTCTATAAGGGTGAATTAGAAGAAGGCTATCAATTTGATGGTTGGGAAATTTCTGGTTTCGAAGGTAAAAAAGATGCTGGCTATGTTCTTAATCTATCAAAAGATACCCTTATAAAACCTGTATTCAAGAAAATAGAGGAGAAAAAGGAGGAGGAAAATAAACCTACTTTTGATGTATCCAAAAAGAAAGATAAGCCACAGGTAAATCCTAGCCAATTAAATCAAAGCCATAGAAAAGAGGACTTACAAAGAGCAAATCATTCACAAAGATCTGATTCAACTAAGGATGTTACAACTACAGTTCTTGATAAAAACTTTGAAAATAAGAAGGAAGTCTATCTTAATGAACAAGCGAACATAGCTAATAAACAGACTAACATTGGTAGTAAGTCGGATACTAGCCATTCTGATAGTTTGCCAAAAACCGGAACAGTTAGAGCAGTTCTTACACCATTCATTGCTGGAATATTGTTTATAGTAGGAGCACTTCTTGGATTGAAGAAAAAAGATCAAGATTAAGACAAAATCTATAGAAAAAATGTTTATGTGTTGAGATTAGGTACTGTGATGGTTAAACAGTTTGCTGACAATTACTATTTAATACTTAATTCTTAAGTTTACATTGATAATTATACTCTTTTAGAATGTATTAATGAACTTAATTTAGATAACAAAAAAATCTTCTTATTACAGATAGGAAGATTTTTTGGATTCTACCAACTTCATAAAATACGGTATCGAACTATATATTCAAAATTGTGCTTTTACAATTATAGTAAAAACTCAAGATTTATTTGATGAAGTACAGGCTAATTTTCTCAAAGTGAATCCTAACAAGCGTGAGATAATTTCTTGATTGAATCACTTCTTGAGTGTTTATTTTAAGGTTACTCTATCTGAAATTTGACAAGTAAATAAGTTTGTTTAATCATTTTTATAAATATAAAATTAGTGAATAATATGAAAGGACAGCTCCTTTTCATTATCATAGTTAGACTATAAAAATATATAAAATTCTTAAAAATTATGGTATAATTTATATTAATAAATTCGATATAGAGTTTAATGGATGATTCTATTGATGCCAATATTTAAGGATTAGTTGATTGGTTTTCTTTTGAAAATCCATCCATTCATGGATACTGACAAATCTTGTGAATTTGCTTAAGATATAGGTGAAATATAGTGAAAAATGGGAGGAATACTATGACTAAGAAAAATTTTGACGAGAAAAATGGTCCGAAATCAACTGTCTCGAAGGGAGTGAAAGGCTCTTCTCCATCTAAGATTAGAGGTAAGTTTTTTAAAATAAAAGTCTATATTGGCATTGCCATTAGTCTCTTGGTTGTTGCAATCCTAGCAAGCCTCTTATTATTCTCACCTAACGCAAAGAAAGAGTCAAATGAAGCCATTTCTTCAGTTGCTAAAAAAGAGAACACAAGTAAAGAAGCGATAGATACTTCGAAAGCGTCTGAGAATGAGAAGAAGAAAGAAGAGGAGATTCAAAAACTCAAGGAACAGCTAACCAGTTTAGATAGCAAGGTCTCTGAGTCAGAGAAGGTAGTTGACAAGCTAAAAGAAGAAACTGCAGTTCCGAAACTGGATATTGAAGCATTAAGAAATAATGATTTATCTAGTTTGAAAGGCACATGGCGTACACCGTCGGGCAATGAATATGTCATTAATGAGTCTGGTGAAATTTATATAACTAGCTTTAGAGATGGTCAAAAATTTGAATATACTGTTGAATTGGACAATAGTTACTCTCATCTGAAAAATCGAAGTTCAGATTCCAACTTTAAAGAAGTTGAAAGTCTAAGTGCACACACTAAAGGTTCTGTCGCAGGAGGATTTGTGGTAGTTGCCGTACCAAGTGGAGTTGTCATGCAACCTGGTGATGATGGAAAACTGACAGATAAAAGCAATCATGACGAGGAGAGACTGTTTGCAGGACAGCAGTATGAAGCGATGTTGTCGAGACCAGAAGATGTTTATTATCGTGTAAAACCAGATACTAGTAAACTTGAGGAAGAGGAGAAGAATTTAGCTCAACTACAGGCTGAACGCGAAGCAATCAAAACTTCTCTAGAATCTAAGGAAAAGAAAAATAATAACTAGAGAAAACTCGTTTAGAATCTAACTTTCGATTGTTTTAGTTCAGAAATACTGTTGCAATCGCTAGAATGAAGAAGCTCATTAGGGCTTCTTTTCTTTTATCTTAACACTTCAACCACTTAGACTGATATAGAGACCAGATAGGCAAAAGAACTTGTTCTTGAAACTGACCTCTGCTATAATGATTTTTGTAAGGGACGTGAGGCGTCACTATCAGATAACTCAAGTTCATAAAAAAGCAATTGGAGATAAAAATGAAAAAATTATTAGGTATTGGATTCTTGCTAGTTTCAGCTTTGGTTTTGTATTTTGGTTCTGTTGGATGGCCAAGTTTGGATGTCAACCTATGGTCACTGATTCCGGTAGGACTGTTCCTCTTTTTCACTCTAGAGAATTTTTTGAAAAAAGACTACAAGGCTAGTCTGATGTGTTTAATTATTGCTTTTATCATTGCAAATGCAATTTTAGACCTTTTGCCAATTTCAAGTGGCTTGGTAATTGGAGCGGGCGTACTAGCTTGCATTGGTATTGGATACCTCTTTCCTGATAAAGATACAAAAGAAGACAAATAGAAAAGGCCTCGAGGTTTCTCGAGACCCTTTTTTACTTACCAGCGTAATATTTTTGAATTCCTTTCACGATACCTGCTACAAGCTTATCTTGATAGTGGCTATCTCGAATCTGTTGATTTTCAGCGAAATTATCTATATAACCAAGCTCTAGGAGGACGGCTGGTTTAGCAGTTTCTCGAAGAACGGCAAAGCTTCTTTCCAATAAACCAGCATCTTTAGCACCAGTCTCAGCTAACAATGAAGAGTGGATAGCGGCTGCAAGACGCTTGCTCTCACTCATACGGTCAGGATGGTTATGCCAGTATGGGTTGATTTTACTTGGATAATCAGGATCATCACTATAGGAATAGGTTTGAATACCGCTAGCTCTAGAGTACGCGCTGCCAGTCGCATTGAAGTGAATACTAATAAAGATATCAGAGTTAGTCTTGTTAACCATACGAGAACGCTCTGTAACAAAATCTACATCAATATCACTATCACGTGAAGTAAGAACTTTGTAGCCAAGTTCTTCTAACTTTTTGCGTAATTTACGATACACCTGCATGTTGAGGTCTTTTTCAGCAACATTGTAATAGTATGCACCTGAGTCTCTTCCACCATGTCCTGGATCTAAAAAGATGGTTTTACTGTATTGGCCTTTTACAAAACCAACTTCTTTTGAGACCTCAGAAATCCATTGACCATTTTTGTGGAATAGATGGTCTTTACCGTCAATTTTGTAAGTTCCGGAAACATAATGTCCATTATCATCTAAGTAGTAGTGAGCCTTATAAGTGTCGTCGTAAATCCACTCTTTTTTAGCCATATAACCACCAGCTTTGAGATAGTAAGCTCCAATCCATTCTTTTGATGCATACATTCCACCACGCTTCAAAAAGAACCAACTGTTATAGTTTTTATCAAATATCCATTCATTATCAGCCATGGCTCCACTTGATTTTAAATAATAATTACCTTGCCATTGGTTACTAGACATAATACCTATTTTGTCAAAATAGTACCAAACTCCATTAATTTTCTCCCATTTATTCTGAGAAATTTTTCCAGAAGAATTAGCGAAGTACCAATGTTTATCAATGAGAACCCATTTGTTTTCAGCCATGGCTCCACTATTTGTCAGCAAGTAGCTGTTAATGGTTGTATTACTAAGCATGATGCCATCTTTGTCGAAGTAATACCAAGACCCAGCAATTTTTTCCCATTTATTTTGAGAGATTTTTCCTGAAGAACTAGCGAAGTACCATTTTCCATTGATAAAGTTCCAACCATTTTCAGCCATCACTCCATCTTTATTGAAAACATAACCATCAAAGGTTGTATTGCTTAGTCGATGGCCATCTTTGTTGAAGTAGTACCACTTTCCTTGGATTTTTTTCCAGTTGGTAACAGGTTTGTTGTGTTCGTAAAAGCGCCAGTTATTATTTTCTTCCTGCCAACCTTCTTTGACTTTTTCAACTTTTTTTTCTTCTTTTTTTACTTCCGCTTTCTTCTCTTCTGTGGCGGGAGTTTTTTTCTCTGTTTTTTCTTCTTTATTATCAATTTTAGAAGAATTGTCTGTTTTTTCAACCTTCTCTTTCGATTTTTCTTGGTTTTCGATTTTTGAAGTACTTGAATGAGGAATTGTTACATTTTCTCGTACTGACTCTGCTTTATTTTCTTGAGCCTGGACCGTTGCTTGAGTGTACCCTAAAATAGATAGGGCAACTGTACTCGCGAGTAAAACCTTTTTCATATTTAACTCCTTTTATTTTTTTATTTATTATAATAAAATTTTGCTGATTTCTCAATTATCAAACTGGACTTCTTCTAGTAGATAGTCGATAAAGCGTTCGCCCATCTTAGACAGACTTGTTTTTTCATGTTGGATATAGACCAGCTCAATGGGGTCATCAATGTCCAGTGGGATAGAAACGATATTGTCTCCGTTGAGGTTGCTGTTCAAAATTCCTGTCGCAATGGTATAACCGTCCAAACCAATCAAGAGGTTAAAGAGAGTGGCACGGTCGCTGACTACGATAGATTTTTTGTGGTATTCCTGCGAGAGAATCTCTTCTGAAAAGTAGAAGGAGTTGTGCGTCCCTTGGTCATAACTCAGGTAAGGGAAGTTTTCCAAATCAGACAGTTTAACCTTGTCTTTCTTTGCCAGAGGATTGGTCTTGCTGACAAAGATATGAGGCTGGGCGGTAAAAAGATGGTGAGCCAGCAGGTGGTTGTCATCCAGCATTTTGGTTAAAACATCACGGTTGTAGCTGTTAAAAAATAGGACACCGACCTCACTACGGAAGTTCTTGACGTCGTCGATAATCTCCCAAGTACGAGTTTCACGAAGGAAGAGCTCGTATTTCTCCATATCGCTTTTCTTGAGCAAAGAGACAAAGGCATTGACCACAAAGGCATAGTGCTGAGACGAAACGCTAAAGAGTTCGCGGTGGGCGACAGGATTTTTATAGCGTTCCTCCAGAAGTTGGGTTTGCTCGACAACTTGACGGGCATAAGAGAGGAACTCCATCCCATCACGGGTCAAGGTGATGCCCTTAGGATTGCGGATAAAGATCTCAATACCCATTTCATTTTCTAAATCTCTCACAGCATTGGAAAGACTTGGTTGGGTGATAAAGAGTTGCTTGGCTGCCTCATTCATGGAGCCGGTTTCGACGATTTTGATAATATAGTGTAATTGTTGAATTCTCATGTTTTTATTGTACCACACTTGCGTCAGAATCGCCAAAGAAGATAGGAAAATCAGGAGCATTGTGTGAGTCTCTTCTTGAAAAAAACACAAAATTTTGCTAGAATGAGTCTTATGAAAACATTCTATGATGTGCAACAATTCCTCAAACGATTTGGTATTATTGTTTACATGGGAAAACGCTTATATGATATTGAACTGATGAAGTTGGAGCTCTCTCGAATTTACGATGCAGGGTTGATGGACAAATTAGACTATCTAGAGGCAGAAGCAGTTCTTCGCAGAGAGCATAAGGTAGAATTGGATTATATTGAGAAAAATGGAGAAAAGAACTAATGGTTACTTGGATTTTGTGGGCACTTATACTGGCAATGTTGGCATGGATGGGCTTTAACTATCTTCGTATTCGCCGTGCGGCTAAAATTGTGGACAATGAGGAATTTGAATCCTTGATTCGTACGGGTCAATTGATTGATTTGCGCGACCCAGCAGAATTCCACAGAAAACATATTCTTGGGGCTCGCAATATTCCTTCAAGTCAGTTGAAGACTAGTCTTGCAGCCCTTCGTAAGGAGA
>CBDFAU010000013.1:0-53037 GCA_965245755.1 Streptococcus mitis
TTAACGAACTCAACATGGATGCTTTCCAAGAATTGAACCAAAACCCAATGTACAACGGTATCGCTGTATACAACAAACGTGTAGCTTACGCTGAGCAATTGCCAAAAGTAATCGACGAAGCTTGCCGTGCTGCAGTTTCTAAAAAAGGTCCAGCTGTTGTTGAAATCCCAGTAAACTTCGGTTTCCAAGAAATCGACGAAAATTCATACTACGGTTCAGGTTCATACGAACGTTCATTCATCGCTCCTGCTTTGAACGAAGTTGAAATCGACAAAGCTGTTGAAATCTTGAACAATGCTGAACGTCCAGTTATCTATGCTGGTTACGGTGGTGTTAAAGCTGGTGAAGTGATTACTGAATTGTCACGTAAAATCAAAGCACCAATCATCACAACTGGTAAAAACTTTGAAGCCTTTGAATGGAACTATGAAGGTTTGACAGGTTCTGCTTACCGTGTTGGTTGGAAGCCAGCCAACGAAGTGGTCTTTGAAGCAGACACAGTTCTTTTCCTTGGTTCAAACTTCCCATTTGCTGAAGTTTACCAAGCATTCAAGAATACTGAAAAATTCATCCAAGTGGATATCGACCCTTACAAACTTGGTAAACGTCATGCCCTAGACGCTTCAATCCTTGGTGATGCAGGTCAAGCAGCTAAAGCTATCCTTGACAAAGTGAACCCAGTTGAATCTACTCCATGGTGGCGTGCAAACGTTAAGAACAACCAAAACTGGCGTGATTACATGAACAAAATCGAAGGTAAAACTGAGGGTGAATTGCAATTGTATCAAGTTTACAATGCAATCAACAAACATGCTGATCAAGACGCTATCTACTCAATCGACGTAGGTGACACTACTCAAACATCTACTCGTCACCTTCACATGACACCTAAGAACATGTGGCGTACATCTCCACTCTTTGCGACAATGGGTATTGCCCTTCCTGGTGGTATCGCTGCTAAGAAAGACAATCCAGATCGCCAAGTATGGAACATCATGGGTGACGGTGCATTCAACATGTGCTACCCAGACGTTATCACAAACGTTCAATACGACCTTCCAGTTATCAACGTTGTCTTCTCAAATGGTAAATATGCCTTCATCAAGGACAAATACGAAGACACAAACAAACACTTGTTTGGTTGTGACTTCCCTAATGCTGACTATGCGAAAATCGCTGAAGCTCAAGGTGCTGTAGGATTTACAGTTGACCGTATCGAAGACATCGATGCAGTTGTTGCAGAAGCTGTTAAACTCAACAAAGAAGGTAAAACTGTTGTGATCGATGCTCGCATCACTCCACACCGTCCACTTCCAGTAGAAGTACTTGAATTGGATCCAAAACTTCACTCAGAAGAAGCAATCAAAGACTTCAAGGAAAAATACGAAGCAGAAGAACTCGTACCATTCCGCCTCTTCTTGGAAGAAGAAGGATTGCAATCACGCGCAATTAAATAATTCCTTCGTGGAACTTAAAAAGATCGGAGCAATCCGGTCTTTTTATGGAGGATAGTAAATGAATTTAAATCAATTAGATATTATCGTTTCAGATGTTCCCCAAGTCTGTGCTGACTTGGAGCGTATTTTGGATAAAAAGCCCGATTATGTTGATGACAGTTTTGCTCAGTTTACGATTGGCAGTCACTGTCTGATGTTGTCCCAAAATCATTTGATTCCTTTGGAAGATTTTCAGTCAGGAATCATTCTTCATATCGAGGTTGAGGATGTAGACCAGAATTACCAACGGTTGAAAGAACTTGGTATCCAGGTTTTAAACGGACCAACTGTAACCGATTGGGGAACAGAGTCCTTATTAGTTAAAGGGCCTGCTGGTCTAGTGATTGATTTTTATCGTATGAAGTAGGTAATTCTATTATCAAATTTTTTATCTAAACATTCTTGGAGTGAAACTTAAAAAGATCGGAGCAATTCGATCTTTTTTGTATTTATGCGACTTTCAGTCCGTCTCGCTCCGTTAGGTGCGAGACAAAAAACCACCCGTTTTCACGGGTGGTTATGATTTCTACACTTATTGTTTGGCTTCCTGTTTTAATTGTTGCACCTGTTCCTCGTACTGGACAAGCTCCCTGTCTTTTATATTGATAGTCGCTTCTGCTTCAGCAATGCGGCTTCTCAGATCTTGAGTCTTGTTATGGTGATAGCTAATACCAATAGCACTACCAGCAATGATCCCGATTACTAGACAAGTAAAAATCACCAAAATCAAGGGAGCAGATAGTTGTGTAAAGACAAGACTGACAGTTACTGTTTGACGATTGAGTAGACCAAATGAGATCACAATGACTAATAAGCTCAAACCGCCAATTAGATAAGCCTTATCTTTCAGTGACAATTCATTAAATTTTTTTAGCATAAGTTCCTTTTCTCCTGACTATGTTGATAGAAAACTACACACCATTTAGGTATTAACAAAATTCATTTTACTAGAAAATTTCGATACTGTCAATAATTTCTAACGGCTTATTTACCATCAATCAATCGATTCATTGAAAAGGAGTATTCATTTTCTAATATTTGATTGAGTAAACAGAACGGAGCAATTCGGTCTTTTTTCTGTTCCCTCTTTCTTATAACAAGATTGTGATAGTTTATATCTTTATAACAAAAGTTTTAAAGACTTGATTGTTTTGAAAGAATATTTTAAAATAAGATTCAGTAAAAATGAAAGAGGTTTTGAAAATGTCTGAAAAACAAATGAAAATTTTAGGTTGGGTAGCGACCTTTATGTCTGTTATGATGTATGTGTCTTACTTCCCACAAATCATGAACAATCTGGCTGGTCAAAAAGGAAATTTCATCCAGCCCTTGGTTGCTGCCATCAACTGTAGTCTCTGGGTTTACTACGGTCTTTTCAAAAAAGAAAGAGATATCCCCCTTGCAGCAGCTAATGCACCAGGTATTATTTTTGGCCTAGTGACGGTTATTACAGCTTTGATTTAAAAGGAACAGAGGAGACTAGTTTTCAGTCTTCTTTTTTGTTTCAGGGGAGGCTATTTACTTTTTCTAGAGGATAATTTTTTAAAAAACAATCTGATAAACTTAAATAGTAGAATAGTATCAGTATGTCACAGTATTTTATAAGAAAAGGTTTACAGAATAAGTTATAATATAAGTAAATGAACAAGCAAATAAGAAAGTGAGTAGAGTTATGACCGAAAAACTGACTTTTCCGGATGGTTTCTTGTGGGGCGGAGCGACAGCTGCCAACCAGTGTGAGGGTGCTTATAATTTAGAAGGTCGTGGATTGGCGAATGTGGATGTCGTCCCCATCGGTCCAGATCGTGAAGCCATTATCACAGGTCAGAAAAAGATGTTTTCGTTTGAGGAGGGCTATTTTTACCCAGCCAAGCAAGCTATTGATATGTACCATCATTACAAGGAAGATATTGCCCTTTTTGCGGAAATGGGCTTTAAGACTTATCGTCTATCCATTGCTTGGACTCGGATTTTTCCTAAGGGCGACGAAACAGTGCCAAATGAAGCTGGTCTAGCCTTTTATGAGGATTTATTTAAGGAGTGCCACAAGTATGGTATCCAACCTCTGGTGACTATCACTCATTTCGACTGTCCTATGCACTTGATTACAGAGTACGGTGGTTGGCGCAATCGTCGGATGTTAGACTTCTATGAAAAACTTTGTCGCACACTCTTTACCCGCTATAAGGGTTTGGTCAAATATTGGCTTACCTTCAACGAAATCAACATGATTCTCCATGCCCCCTTTATGGGAGCTGGGCTCTGTTTTGAAGAAGGAGAAAATCAAGAACTGGTTAAATATCAGGCTGCACACTATGAGTTGGTAGCTTCAGCTCTTGCGACAAAGATTGCCCACGAAATTGACCCAGAAAATAAGGTGGGATGTATGTTGGCTGCAGGGCAATACTATCCTAACACAGCCCATCCAAGAGACTACTGGGCAGCCATGGAGGAAGACCGCAAGAGTTACTTCTTCATTGATGTTCAAGCGCGTGGGGAATACCCAAACTACGCCAAGAAGCAGTGGGAGCGTGAGCGAATCGAGATTCAAATGACTGCAGAAGATTTAGAGTTGTTGAAGGACAATACTGTTGACTTTGTTTCCTTCTCTTACTATGCAAGTCTAGTAGCCTCAGGTGATCCAGAAGTTAAAGAATTAACTGCTGGAAATATCTTTGCCTCTCTCAAAAATCCTTATCTTGAATCCTCAGAATGGGGATGGCAGATTGACCCACTTGGTCTTCGTATCACCCTCAATGCTATCTGGGATCGTTACCAAAAGCCAATGTTCATCGTGGAAAACGGTCTAGGTGCTATGGATACACCGGATGAGAATGGTCATGTAGCAGATGACTATCGGATTGCTTACTTAGAGGCTCATATCAAGGCCATGCGAGATGCCATTTACCAAGATGGCGTTGACTTGCTTGGTTATACGACTTGGGGCTGTATCGATCTGGTTTCAGCTGGAACAGGCGAAATGAACAAGCGCTATGGCTTTATCTATGTAGATCGAGATAATGCTGGTCATGGAAGCCTCAAACGTAGCAAGAAGAAATCCTTCTACTGGTACAAGGATGTCATTGCCAGCAATGGTGCAAGCATTGAGTAGAGCACATTTGTTCACTATTTTTATAAAATCTTCTCCCTACTTTATAATATGTGAAAAAGAGTTCAATTAGATGGAGCTTTTTGCTATAATGAGGGGAGAAAAATCAGACAGGAGATCGACATGTCAGAACCATTATTTTTACAATCAGTTATGCAAGAAAAAATCTGGGGTGGAACCAAGCTACGTGATGAGTTTGGTTACGACATCCCAAGTGAAAAAATCGGAGAATATTGGGCCATCTCAGCCCATCCAAATGGAGTCTCTAAAGTTGCCAATGGACGCTACCAGGGAACAGACCTCGCTACTTTGTATGCGGAACATCGTGAATTGTTTGGCAATCGTCCTGAGCCTGTATTTCCACTTTTGACTAAGATTCTGGATGCCAACGACTGGCTCAGTGTCCAAGTTCACCCAGACGATGCCTATGGACTAGAGCATGAAGGTGAACTTGGAAAAACAGAATGCTGGTACATTATCGCAGCGGATGAAGGTTCAGAAATTATCTATGGTCACAATGCCAAGTCAAAAGAAGAACTCCGCCAGCAAATCGAGGACAAGAACTGGGATGCCTTGTTGACAAAAGTTCCTGTAAAGGCTGGAGATTTCTTCTATGTACCAAGTGGCACCATGCACGCTATCGGAGCAGGAATTTTGATTCTTGAAACTCAGCAATCTAGCGATACCACTTACCGTGTCTATGACTTTGACCGTAAGGATGATAATGGCAACTTGCGTGAACTTCACCTTGAAAAATCTATCGATGTCTTGAATATTGGCGAGCCTGCCAATAGCCGTCCTGTAACTATCAAAGCAGATGATTTACGTTCCACTCTCCTTGTATCCAATGATTTCTTTGCAGTTTACAAGTGGGAAATTACTGGAAAAGTTGACTTCGAAAAGACAGCTGACTACAGCTTATTCAGTGTCTTGGCTGGTCAAGGTCAACTAACTGTTGACGGGAAAAATTATCCAATCCAAAAAGGTAGCCACTTTATCCTACCAAGTGATGTTGAAGCTTGGACATTGGAAGGGCAAGGTCTGGAATTGATTGTTAGCCATCCATAAAAAAGAAAGGGCCTGAGTTTACTACTCAAGTCCTTTTTGATTACATAAATTGGGCGATGAAGACCACGATGATGATGATTGGAATGATGAAACGAAGAAGGAAGAGCCAGACTTGGAACAGTCCCTGTTTCCATGCTGTTTCATCAAGATGGAGTTCCTCCATTGCAAGTGTCTTCTTAAAGATGTAGCCAGTAAAGAGTGAAAGGCAGAGAGCTCCAAATGGCATAAGAAGATTAGAAACCAAGAAATCCATAGCATCAAAGAAGGTCTTCCCAAAAATGTAAACATCTGCCATAACACCGTAAGAAAGGGCTGAAGGGATACCAAAGACAAAGGTCAAGATTCCTAAAATAGCACTCCATTTAGCACGCTTACTGTTGTCCTGATTAGTGATATTACCCACATTGATTTCCAGCATAACGACAGAGGAAGTGACTGTCGCAAAAAGGAAGAGCAAGAGGAAGAGGATGTAGAAAATGGTTCCAAAAGGCATCTTGTCAAAGAGTTGAGGCAAGACGATAAAGAGCAAGCTCGGTCCCCCTTCAGACTGGATATTGAAGGCTGACATGGCTGGGAAAATGGCTAGACCCGCCATGATAGATACTGAGATATTCATAGCTACAATGGAAATCCCTGACTGGACTAGATTGGTTTTCTTATCCAAATAAGAAGCATAGGTCAGCATGGCTGTAACCCCTAGTGAGAGGGCAAAGAAAGATTGTCCCAGAGCATAGAGGAGACCAGCACTTGTCAGCTTAGAGAAGTCTGGTTTGAGGAAGTAAAGAACCCCTTCCATGGCATTTGGCAAACTGAGAGAGCGTCCAATGATGACGACAAAGATGATAAAGAGCAGAGGCATCATGACTTTCGAAGCTCTTTCAATTCCTTTTTGAACCCCACGTGATACAATGAAGATATTCAATAGGATAAAGGCAGCTTGAGCTCCTAGAGCAATGGCTGGATTTGAAATGATTGAAGTAAATAATTGAGCATAATCACCCGTTCCACCAATTTGGAACAATTTTCCAAACTCAATGCCTAGATAGACTAGAATCCATCCTCCAATAACACTGTAGAAAGATAAGAGGATAAAAAGGGCAAAGGCACCAATCCAACCGATAAAGTTGTACTTGCTATTCTTGCCCAGTTTTCCAAAGGTTTTGATAGCTGAGACACCAGCACTTCGGCCGAGGGCAAATTCAGCTAGCAAAAGGGGAAAACCGATTAGAATAGTGGAGATGAGAAAGACTAGTAAAAATCCTCCTCCACCGTTAGCAGCAGTCATGTAGGGGAATTTCCAAACGGCTCCAAGTCCGATGGCTGAACCAGCAGATGCTAGGATAAAGCCCAGTTTAGAACCCCATTGCGATTTTTCAGACATAGTTAAACTCCTAAAATTAGTGTTACAAAAGAAAAAGCTACTGCCCTTGGCAAATAGCCTCATAAGTACTCAAGATGAGCCTTTCTTTTGATTGATAGACTTGACTATCCTATCATGTTTTCTAAGGTCTGTCAAGAAAACCATTTTCATGTTATGATAAAGTAAAAAATTTCGCAAAAACGCTTGACTCTGACCTAAGGGGAGGGGTTATACTATCATTGTAAGGAGGAAATCATGTACCATATAAAAGAAGCTGCGCAGCTTTCGGGCGTCTCTGTCAAGACCCTACACCACTACGACAAGATAGGACTCTTAGTTCCTTTAAAGTCGGAAAACGGCTATCGAACCTACAGTCAGGAGGATTTGGAACGCCTTCAGGTCATTCTTTATTACAAGTATCTAGGTTTTTCTTTAGAAAAGATAGCAGAGCTATTAAAGGAAGATAGGACAGATTTATTACCCCATTTGACCAGGCAGTTGGACTATTTGACTCGAGAAAGGGAACATCTGGATACCTTGATTTCAACCTTGCAGAAAACCATTCAAGAACAAAAAGGAGAAAGAGAAATGAGCATTCAAGAGAAATTTGCTGGATTTAACTACCAAGACCATCAAAAATACCACCAAGAGGCGGTAGAGAAATATGGACAAGAAGTGATGGACCAAGCGCTCGAGCGCCAAAAAGGTCACGAAAACGAAGCTACGGCTGCCTTCAATCAAGTTTTTCGAGCCTTGTCACAAAATCTTCAAGCTGGTCTACCTGTAACAGCAACCGAAAATCAAGAAGAAGCTGCTAAACTCTTGCAAGCCATCCGTACTTATGGATTTGATTGTACTATTGAAGTATTCGGTCATATCGGTAAAGGCTACGTCTATAACCCAGAGTTTAAGGAAAACATTGACAAATTTGGACTTGGAACAGCCCAGTACACATCAGATGTGATTACCCACTATGTCCAAACTCAGACAAAATAAAATCGGAGGAGTATTCTTCCGATTTTTTCTAAATTCAAGTATTACTTGCTTAATAATTTTTCTACTACATTTAGTTTTCGCATGGTCAAATCTACATTAAAAAGCTTTTCAAGATAGTTAGTATTGAGCTTTTTTTGTTTTGCAGTTCTAGGGAGATAGAGGTAAAGACAATGGTTACCGATACAAATTTCTTCTTCACCGTAATCAATTTTCAATTTTTCCAAAGGGAGACTTTGAATAGATTCTTGATAAAAAATCACGTGTATACGGTCATAAAGATAGTGTTTTCCAAACGGGTTTTCTTGGACAATGTTTTCAAAATCATCCTTATTCTTAATGATTATTTTGAGATCGGCTCCAATCTTTTTCTTTATTAGAGTATGAACCTGTTCTCGTATTTTTTCTAAGGCTAAGTTACTTTCAAGAATGATATTTCCACTTTGAATATAAGTTCGAACTTGTTGAAAACCAGCTTCTGTCAAGATATCTACTAGATAAGACATTTTAGGGATAGCATTCTTTCCATTAGGAGTAACTCCCCTTAGCAAGATAATATGTTCCAAAGTCGTTCCTTTCTTTTGGGGTGGATTGTTCCATTGAGTACTGTATATTTAGATTGGGTTTGATCCCGCCACCCAACCAGTACAGAGGGCAGAAGTGATGTTAAACCCACCCGTGTGGGCATTGATATCCAGTACCTCGCCAGCAAAGTGGAGTCCAGGTACCAGCTTACTTTCTAGAGTTTTGGGATTGATTTCCTTGAGACTGACGCCCCCTTTGGTAACAAAGGACTTGGCAAGGGACATTTTTCCGGTCACAGGGATTTTGAGTGCTTTGATAGACTGGAGAAGTTGTTCGCGTTCCTTTTCAGTCAGTTGTTTGACTTTTTCTGGATAGCCTTGCACAAAAAATTCTGCCAAGCGTTCTGGAAGCAAAGTTTTTAAAGCGTTTTTCAAGGATTTTTCACGATTTTCTTCTAGGAATGCAGCCAAGTCCTTCTCAGAAAGTTGAGGGAAAACATCCAGTGAGAGAACCTCCCCACCCTTGACAAAGCTAGACATACGCAGGGCAGCAGGGCCAGACAAACCAAAGTGGGTAAAGAGCAAATCGTGAGTGATGACATGCTTGCCATAGCTTAGGGTCACATCGTCCAACGAAATCCCCTGCAAGGCCTTGTGTGGAAAATCTGTCAATAAAGGACTTTCGGCAGCCTCAAGTTCGGTAATAGTGTGCTTAAAATGACGGGCAATCTCGTGACCAAAACCAGTCGAACCAGTAGAAGGATAGGATTTTCCACCAGTTGTGACAATGAGTTTATCACAAGTGAAGGTTTGGTCGGCTGATTTAAGAACAAATTGCTTATCTACCTTTTTAACCGAAACAATCTCGGTTTGAGTAGAAACTTGACCACCTAACTCAGTGATTTTCTTTTCCAAGGCCTCTATAATTGTCCGAGACTTGTCAGTAGCAGGAAAGACGCGTCCGTGGTCCTCGACCTTAAGTTTAACACCATTTTCTGTAAAAAAGTTAATGATATCATGGTTATCAAACTGGGAGAAGACACTGTAGAGAAAGCGCCCATTTCCAGGGATGCCAGCTAGCAGGTCGTCCAAGCTACCATTGTTGGTTACATTACAACGTCCCCCACCAGTTCCAGCTAATTTTTTTCCAAGTTTCCGATTTTTTTCGATAAGGAGGGTTTTCTGTCCATAAAAGCTACTGGAAATCGTAGCCATCATACCAGCAGGTCCTCCACCGATGACAATAGTATCAAAATGTTTCATAGCTCTATTGTACCACAAAAAAACAAGAGATGATGGTCACCTCTTGTCAAGAATGCAATTAATCAATTTCATATCCCATCAGCAAACCACCATCTTCTGCATAAAAACTGCAGAGACCAGATGTTGGGATAATTTTAATATCTGCTTGTGGGAAATTTTCACGAATTCGCTCTGAGAGCTGTTGGCAACATTTCTCGTTATTGCGTTGGGCCATGACAATACGACCACCAGCATATCCAGCCTTGACTAACTCTTCATAGGCTGCCTGAATCGATTTCTTTGGTCCTCTTGCTTTTTGTAGCAATTCAAGGGTTCCAGTTTCACTAGCTTCTCCGACCATACGGATATTTAGAAGGCCAACGACCGTACCGATAAGCTTGCTCAAACGGCCGTTTTTCACCAAGTTATCGACTTTGGCTAGAACAAAGAGCAACTTGGTTTTTTCTTGATAGGCGGTGATAGCTTCAACCACTTCTTCAAAAGATAAGCCTTGGTCAATCAAATCATTTAATTTTTCTACGAGCAAGTCAACTTCCCCGCCAGCAGACAAACTATCAATTACATGAATCTTAGTGTCAGGATGCTCTTCCAGATAAATATTCTTGGCTAGTTGAGCACTATTGTGACTGCCAGAAAGAGTACCAGTGATGGTTACTAGAAAAATGTTTTTGGCTCCTTCAAATGCTCGCAAATAATCATCTGGGCTTGGACAAGCTGATTTTGAAGCTTCTGCGGTTGCATACATGGTTTCCATCATTTGGTCAATATCGAGACTATCATCATCAACAAAGACCTGATCAGCTACTTGAATGGTTAAGGGGACACTTACAAAGGTCGTGTCAATAGCTGGTGTTGCTAGCTGACGATAATCACAACCAGAGTCAGCAATAATCTTCCAAGTCATAGAAATTCTCCATCTTTGTCAGTTATACATTGACAAAGGTTCTGTCTTTTTTTACAATTATATCATGAAAGCCCTTGAAACAAAAGCCTCATCCGTCTGTTGTGACAAGTAGAAAGAAAATGTTATGTCTGAACGTAGAATCTCTGAAAAGTCTCTTGAAAATCTCAGAAAATCAAACCAAGAATCCAATTTATTAACTAGAGAAGCCATCGAAACAGCCCTCTTGCAACTCTTGGAAAAAAAGGACTTGACCAAGATTAGTATTTCTGAATTGGTCAAACGTGCAGGCGTTTCTCGTGCGGCCTTTTATCGCAATTATGATTCCAAAGAGGAGATTTTAGAAAGTGTCTTTAAACGAACTGTCCACAATATTATGGAACAGTTGCATCATTATGATTTAAAGACAGACCTTTATCTGGTATGGGTTCACCTTTTCCGAGAAGCAAGAAAGGAAGCCAGAGTGATTCAACTTGCCTTAGATTACCATCTGGAAAAAATCTTTGTCCAAGCTATGCAGGAATTTCTAGAAAAATACCATGGAAAATCAAAAGGTGTCAGCTCTTATCTTCATTCCTTCTGGAGCTCAGCCATCGTCTCTGTCCTTCTAAAATGGATCAAGGATGGCATGAAGGTACCTGCTGAAAAGATTGCGGATTTACGGTTACCATTTTTTAAAAAATAGAGAAAAAGGAGAAGAGATATGACTGAAAAAAGACTGGCCTGGGATGAGTATTTTGCAGCCCAAGCTCTACTAATTGCCAATCGTTCCACTTGTAAACGTGCCAAAGTGGGTGCGATTCTGGTAAAGGATAATAAGGTAATTTCAACTGGTTACAATGGTTCAGTGTCAGGAACCGAGCATTGTATTGACCACGAATGTCTAGTCATTGAAGGACACTGTGTTCGCACCCTTCACGCTGAGGTCAATGCTATCCTTCAAGGTGCAGAACGTGGTGTTCCTAAAGGTTTCACAGCCTATGTAACCCATTTTCCTTGTCTGAATTGTACCAAACAATTATTGCAGGTCGGCTGCAAGCGAGTGGTTTATATCAACCAGTACAGAATGGACGACTACGCCCAATACCTTTATCAAGAAAAAGGGACAGAATTGACTCATTTACCACTTGAGACAGTACAGACAGCTCTTAAAGAGGCGGATTTAATGTAAAAATTATCAAAAATAAATAGTTTAGAAAGATTTTTAAACCGTTTTTTGGTATAATAAGAAGAATAAATTGAAAGAAGGAATTCCAAAAATGGGAAAAATTGAAGTTATTAATCATCCATTGATTCAACACAAATTGTCAATCTTGCGTCGTACAGATACTTCTACAAAAGCTTTTCGTGAGCTAGTAGATGAGATTGCAATGTTGATGGGGTATGAAGTACTTCGTGATCTTCCACTAGAAGATGTGGAAATCGAAACACCAATCACAAAAACAGTTCAAAAACAATTGGCAGGTAAGAAATTGGCCATCGTTCCAATCTTACGTGCAGGTATCGGGATGGTCGATGGGCTCTTGAGCTTGGTTCCAGCTGCTAAGGTTGGTCACATCGGTATGTACCGTGATGAAGAAACGCTTCAACCAGTTGAGTACTTGGTGAAATTGCCTGAGGACATTGACCAACGTCAAATTTTTGTAGTAGACCCAATGTTGGCAACAGGTGGCTCAGCAATCTTAGCTGTTGACTCCCTTAAAAAACGTGGCGCGTCAAATATCAAATTTGTCTGCCTTGTATCTGCTCCAGAAGGTGTTAAAGCCCTTCAAGAAGCTCATCCAGATGTAGAAATCTTTACAGCAGCCTTGGATGAACGCTTGAACGAACACGGTTATATCGTTCCAGGTCTTGGGGATGCTGGAGACCGCTTGTTCGGTACGAAATAAAATCGAAAAGAAGATTGACTTGGAAAAGAATTTCCAGTCACGAAAGGAGGTTGAATTTTTGTTTCTGTCTGATGAAAACAGAGCAAAAATTTGACCTTTTTTGACCAAGATATTATAATAGTCTTATCTTCAGTCATTTGACCAACAAAATTAAAACTCAAAAGGAGAAATAAATGATTCCTGTAGTTATTGAACAAACAAGCCGTGGAGAACGTTCCTACGATATTTACTCACGTCTTCTTAAAGACCGCATCATTATGCTGACAGGTCCAGTTGAAGACAACATGGCCAACTCGGTTATTGCCCAATTACTTTTCTTGGATGCCCAAGATAGTACAAAAGATATTTACCTTTATGTCAATACACCTGGTGGTTCTGTTTCAGCTGGTTTGGCAATCGTTGATACTATGAACTTTATCAAGGCAGATGTCCAAACTATCGTTATGGGTATGGCAGCATCTATGGGGACTGTCATCGCGTCAAGTGGAGCAAAAGGAAAACGCTTTATGCTTCCAAATGCTGAGTACATGATTCACCAACCAATGGGTGGTACAGGTGGTGGTACTCAACAAACCGATATGGCGATTGCTGCAGAACACTTGCTCAAAACTCGTAACATCTTGGAAAAAATCTTGGCTGAAAATTCAGGTCAGTCAATCGAAAAAGTCCATGCAGATGCAGAACGTGATAACTGGATGAGTGCTCAAGAAACACTTGAATATGGCTTTATTGATGAAATCATGGCCAACAATTCATTGAACTAATAATCAAAGAAGGCAAACTCGACTGGGTTTGCTTTTTTTGGTATAATAGGGAGAAATTTCTTAGAAAGAGGATTTATCATGTTTGAAAAAGTCAATCGATCTGGCTTGATTATCTATCTTTACTATAATCGTGATGCCAAAAAACTGCAGGATTATGGAGATATTACCTATCATTCCAAGAAACATCGTTACTTACAGCTTTATGTTCCAACTCAAGAAGTGGAGCAATTGGTCGGGCGCTTGAGCAAGGAAAAATTTATTAAAAAAGTTAGAGTTTGTCATATCCAAGAGTTAGAAACACCCTTTGTGGGCAATCTTTATCGAGAGGAAAACGTTATCATCGAAAAAGTTTAAGAAAAGTATTGACAATTTTCTGATAATTCGGTATATTCTTAACATGCTATTTATTTAAGAAATAAGGAGACAAAAAAATGAAGAAAAAATTTGCCCTATCGTTTGTGGCGCTTGCAAGTGTAGCACTTCTTGCAGCCTGTGGAGAAGTGAAGTCTGGAGCGTCAAATGCTGCTGGTAACTCAGTAGATGAAAAGACAATCAAAATCGGATTTAACTTTGAAGAATCAGGTTCTTTAGCTGCATACGGAACAGCTGAACAAAAAGGTGCCCAATTGGCTGTTGATGAAATCAATGCCGCAGGTGGTATTGATGGAAAACAAATCGAAGTAATCGATAAAGATAACAAGTCTGAAACAGCTGAAGCTGCTTCAGTTACAACTAACCTTGTAACCCAATCTAAAGTATCAGCAGTCGTAGGACCTGCGACATCTGGTGCGACTGCAGCTGCGGTAGCGAACGCTACAAAAGCAGGTGTTCCATTGATCTCACCAAGTGCGACTCAAGATGGATTGACTAAAGGTCAAGATTACCTCTTTATCGGAACTTTCCAAGATAGCTTCCAAGGAAAAATTATCTCAAACTATGTTTCTGATAAATTGCAAGCTAAGAAAGTTGTTCTTTACACTGACAATGCCAGTGACTATGCTAAAGGGATTGCCAAATCTTTCCGCGAGTCATACAAGGGTGAAATCGTTGCTGATGAAACTTTCGTAGCAGGTGATACAGACTTCCAAGCAGCCCTTACAAAAATGAAAGGGAAAGATTTTGATGCGATCGTTGTTCCTGGCTACTATAATGAGGCTGGTAAAATTGTAAACCAAGCGCGTGGTATGGGAATTGACAAACCAATCGTTGGTGGTGATGGATTCAACGGTGAAGAGTTTGTACAACAAGCAACTGCTGAAAAAGCATCAAACATCTACTTTATCTCAGGCTTCTCAACTACTGTAGAAGTTTCAGCTAAAGCAAAAGCCTTCCTTGACGCTTACCGTGCTAAGTACAATGAAGAGCCTTCAACATTTGCAGCCTTGGCTTATGATTCAGTTCATCTTGTAGCAAACGCAGCAAAAGGTGCTAAAAACTCAGGTGAAATCAAGAATAATCTTGCTAAAACAAAAGACTTTGAAGGTGTAACTGGTCAAACAAGCTTCGATGCGGACCACAACACAGTTAAAACTGCTTACATGATGACCATGAACAATGGTAAGGTTGAAGCAGCAGAAGTTGTAAAACCATAATAGAAAAATGTTGAAATAGGGAATGAGCCTCGGACTCACTCCCTGTTTCGATGTTTAAGAACTATCAAAAAGTGAGGGAAAACCCTCAAAATTATAAATAGAAAGAGTGAATCTTATGCTCCAACAACTAGTAAATGGTTTGATTCTAGGTAGTGTTTATGCGCTGTTAGCCCTAGGATATACCATGGTTTACGGAATTATCAAGCTCATCAACTTCGCCCACGGTGATATTTATATGATGGGAGCCTTTATCGGTTATTTCTTGATTAATTCTTTCCAAATGAATTTCTTTGTAGCTCTTATTGTAGCTATGTTAGCGACAGCCATTCTTGGTGTCGTGATTGAGTTCCTTGCTTACCGACCTTTGCGTCACTCTACTCGTATTGCTGTTTTGATTACGGCTATTGGAGTTTCTTTCCTATTGGAATATGGGATGGTCTATCTGGTTGGTGCCAATACCCGTGCCTTCCCTCAAGCGATTCAAACAGTTCGTTATGATTTGGGACCAGTTAGCCTAACAAACGTACAGTTAATGATCTTGGCCATTTCCTTGATTTTGATGATTTTGTTACAGGTTATTGTACAAAAAACGAAGATGGGAAAAGCCATGCGTGCAGTGTCCGTAGATAGCGATGCGGCGCAATTGATGGGGATCAATGTAAACCGTACTATCAGCTTTACCTTTGCTTTGGGTTCTGCTCTTGCGGGTGCGGCTGGTGTTCTGATTGCCCTCTATTATAACTCTCTTGAGCCTTTGATGGGGGTTACTCCAGGTCTTAAATCCTTCGTAGCCGCAGTACTTGGTGGTATCGGAATCATTCCTGGTGCGGCTCTCGGTGGTTTTGTAATTGGTCTATTGGAAACCTTTGCGACAGCCTTTGGAATGTCAGACTTCCGTGATGCCATTGTTTATGGAATCTTGTTGTTGATCTTGATTGTCCGCCCAGCTGGTATCCTTGGTAAAAATGTGAAAGAGAAGGTGTAAACGATGAAAGAAAATTTAAAAGTTAATATTCTATGGTTACTCCTTTTGTTAGCTGGCTATGGCTTGATTAGTGTACTGGTTTCAGTCGGAGTACTCAATCTATTCTATGTACAGATTTTACAACAAATCGGAATTAATATTATTCTGGCTGTTGGTCTCAACTTAATCGTTGGTTTTTCAGGACAATTTTCACTTGGTCATGCTGGTTTCATGGCGATTGGTGCCTATGCAGCAGCTATTATTGGTTCTAAATCACCAACCTACGGAGCCTTCTTTGGAGCTATGCTTGTAGGGGCTTTGCTTTCAGGAGCAGTTGCCTTACTTGTCGGAATTCCAACCTTGCGCTTGAAGGGGGACTATCTTGCAGTAGCAACTCTAGGTGTTTCTGAAATTATCCGTATCTTTATCATCAATGGCGGAAGCCTTACAAATGGTGCGGCAGGTATCTTGGGAATTCCAAACTTTACAACTTGGCAAATGGTTTACTTCTTTGTCGTGATTACAACCATTGCAACCTTGAACTTCTTGCGTAGTCCAATTGGTCGTTCAACCCTATCCGTTCGTGAGGATGAAATCGCTGCTGAGTCAGTTGGGGTTAATACGACTAAAATTAAAATCATCGCCTTTGTCTTTGGTGCCATTACTGCAAGTATTGCAGGGTCACTTCAGGCAGGATTTATCGGTTCAGTTGTACCGAAAGATTACACTTTCATCAACTCAATCAACGTATTGATTATTGTTGTATTTGGTGGACTTGGTTCCATTACAGGTGCGATTGTTTCAGCTATTGTCCTTGGAATTTTGAATATGCTTCTCCAAGATGTTGCTAGCGTGCGTATGATTATCTACGCTTTGGCCTTGGTATTGGTAATGATTTTCAGACCAGGTGGACTCCTTGGAACATGGGAATTGAGCCTATCACGTTTCTTTAAAAAATCTAAGAAGGAGGAACAAAACTAATGGCATTACTTGAAGTAAAACAGTTAACCAAACATTTTGGCGGTCTAACAGCTGTTGGAGATGTGACTCTTGAATTGAACGAAGGGGAATTGGTTGGACTAATCGGACCAAACGGAGCTGGGAAAACCACTCTTTTCAACCTCTTGACGGGTGTTTATGAACCAAGTGAGGGAACAGTAACCCTAGATGGTCACCTTTTGAATGGAAAGTCACCATATAAGATTGCTTCTTTGGGACTTGGACGTACTTTCCAAAATATCCGTCTCTTTAAAGATTTAACAGTTTTGGACAATGTTTTGATTGCTTTTGGCAACCATCACAAACAACATGTTTTTGCTAGTTTCTTACGCTTACCAGCTTTTTACAAGAGTGAAAAAGAATTAAAAGCTAAAGCTTTGGAATTGTTGAAAATCTTTGATTTAGATGGTGATGCAGAAACGCTTGCTAAAAATCTTGCCTATGGCCAACAACGCCGTTTAGAAATTGTTCGTGCCCTCGCTACGGAACCTAAAATTCTCTTTTTAGATGAACCAGCAGCAGGTATGAACCCACAGGAAACAGCGGAATTGACTGAGTTAATTCGTCGTATCAAAGATGAATTTAAGATTACGATCATGCTGATTGAACACGATATGAATCTGGTCATGGAAGTAACAGAACGTATCTACGTACTTGAATATGGCCGTTTGATTGCACAAGGAACTCCTGACGAAATTAAGACCAATAAACGCGTTATCGAAGCTTATCTAGGAGGTGAAGCCTAATGTCTATGTTAAAAGTTGATAATCTTTCTGTGCATTACGGCATGATCCAAGCAGTCCGTGATGTAAGCTTTGAAGTGAATGAAGGAGAAGTAGTTTCCCTTATCGGTGCCAATGGTGCAGGTAAGACAACCATTCTCCGTACCTTGTCTGGTCTAGTTAGACCAAGTTCAGGAAAAATTGAATTTTTAGGTCAAGAAATCCAAAAAATGCCAGCTCAGAAAATCGTGGCAGGTGGTCTTTCACAAGTACCAGAAGGACGCCACGTCTTCCCTGGCTTGACTGTTATGGAAAATCTTGAAATGGGAGCTTTCTTAAAGAAAAATCGTGAAGAAAATCAAACTAACTTGAAGAAAGTTTTCTCACGTTTCCCACGTCTTGAAGAACGGAAGAACCAAGATGCAGCAACTCTTTCAGGAGGGGAACAACAAATGCTTGCCATGGGTCGCGCTCTTATGTCAACACCAAAACTTCTCCTTTTAGATGAACCATCAATGGGACTTGCTCCAATCTTTATCCAAGAGATTTTTGATATCATTCAAGATATCCAGAAACAAGGAACAACCGTTCTCTTGATTGAACAAAATGCCAATAAAGCACTCGCAATCTCTGATCGAGGCTATGTACTGGAAACAGGAAAAATTGTCCTATCAGGAACAGGAAAAGAACTCGCCTCATCAGAAGAAGTCAGAAAAGCGTATCTTGGTGGCTAAAACAATCCAGTGGATTGTTTTAGTCGGCAGATGAAGATTACGAAGCAGTCATCAAATCCAGGGGATTATTTTAGTCTGCAGATAGAGATTGCAAAGCAATTCTCATCTGCACTGGAAGGTTAGCTTCTAATCATTGAAACGGAACAAAATGAAGTGTGTCTACCCTTCATTCACAGAGCTCGATTTTAGAGCTCATTGTCAACTGTAGTGGGTGGATGAAAAGCTAAGCTCGAGAAAGGACAAATTTCGTCCTTTCTTTTTTGATGTTCAGAGCGATAAAAATCCGTTTTTTGAAGTTTCCAAAGTTCTGAAAACCAAAGGCATTGCGCTTGATAAGTTTGATGAGATTATTCGTTGCTTCCAATTTTGCGTTGGAAAAGGGGAGTTGAAGGGCGTTGACAATTTTCTTTTTGTCCTTGAGAAAGGTTTTAAAGACAGTCTGAAAAAGAGGATGAACCTGCTTTAGATTGTCCTCAATGAGTCCGAAAAATTTGTCTGCCTCCTTGTTCTGAAAGTGAAAAAGCAGGAGTTGGTAGAGATGATAGTGGTGTTTCAAGTCTTCCGAATAGCTCAAAAGCTTATCTAGAATCTCTTTATTGGTCAAGTGCATGCGAAAAGTAGGGCGATAAAAACGTTTATCGCTGAGTTTTCGACTATCTTGTTGAATGAGTTTCCAGTAACGCTTGATAACCTTGTATTCATGAGATTTTTGATGAAACTGATTCATGATTTGAACACGGACACGACTCATAGCACGGCTAAGATGTTGTACAATGTGAAAGCGATCCAACACGATTTTAGCGTTTGGGAGTGAAACAGTCTGGGAGACTGTTTCAGCCTGAGCCTAGAAATTAGAAAGCGAATCTGTTTAGCTAAGGCATAGTAGGGACTAAACATATCCATAGTAATGATTTTCACCTGACATAGGACTGCTCTATCGTAGCGCAGAAAATGATTTCGGATGATAGGCTGTGTTCTTCCCTCAAGAACAGTGATGATATTGAGATTGTCAAAATCTTGCGTAATGAAACTCATCTTTCCCTTGGTAAAGGAGTACTCATCCCAAGACATAGTCTTTGGAAGCCGAGAAAAATCATGCTTAAAGTGAAAGTCATTGAGCTTGCGAATGACAGTTGAAGTTGAAATGGCCTGCTGGTGGGCAATATCGGTCATAGAAGTCTTTTCAATCAACTTTTGCTCAATTTTTATTGATGAGAGAAGTTTTGGAGAGAGTCATTTTCGAGAAATGATAGCACTTGAAACAGCTTTTCTAAGAAGGGGTTCTATTGGGCATACCAGTTGTTTCAAGGTAAGGAACCTTAGACGGTTTTTGAAAGTCATATTTCTTCATTAGGCTTCCACAATTAGGACAAAGTGGAGCCTCATAATCCAGTTTAGCGATGATTTCCTTGTGGATATCCCTGTTAATTTAATTGTTCCATACGATTCTTTCTAATGATGGTTTGGTCATTTTTCATTCTAGATATTACGGAACTTTTTCTACAACAAAATAGGCTCCATATATCTATAGGGAATTTACCCACTACAAATATTATAGTTCCCTGTTTTCTTAATATAGAATCTAACTTGACAAAAGCAAATGTTCATTGTATAATCGAATATATAAAAACATTGAACAAAAGAGGTTGAGGATATGCTATCAGAAAAACAATTTAAACTTTTACATTTTTTGTTGACTCACAAAGACGAAAACTTTACGCAGAGACAATTGGCTGAACAGCTAGATATCGCTTTGGGGACGGTAAATAATCTTCTCAAGGAATGTAAAGAAGAGAAGTGGATCAGTGAGGAAAATCACTTAACTGACTTAGGTGAGGAGGCTTTGGCTCCGTATCAGGTGAAGAATGCCATTATCATGGCTGCAGGTATGAGTAGCCGCTTTGCTCCTTTGTCTTATGAGCTACCTAAAGGATTGCTTCAAGTCAAAGGTGAGCGTTTGATTGAGAGAGAAATCAAGCAATTGCAAGAAGCTGGAATAGAGGATATTACAGTCATTGTAGGTTATCTGCAAGAAAAAATGTTCTATCTGGCAGAAAAGTTTGGCGTTAAAATCGTTGTGAATAATGATTACTACAAATACAATAACTGTTCTTCTCTCATGCTAGTCAGAGATCAACTTTCCAACACTTATATCTGTTCATCGGATAATTATTTTGTAGAAAATCCGTTTGAACGATACATTTACAGGGGTTATTATTCGACTATATTTGCAGAAGGGGAAACAGACGAATACTGCTCTAAGGAAGACTCAAATCACACGATTATCGATATTCAAATCGGTGGGACGAATACTTGGGCTATGGTAGGGCATGTTTATTTTGATCGTGCATTTAGTGAAAAATTCGTAGATATTTTAGAAACTGAATTTAAGCATGAACCATATCGCGAACAGCTCTGGGAAGATTATTATAGTCGTCACGTCAAGGAACTTCCTTTGGAAGCTCGGCATTATTCAGCAGACATTGTTAAGGAGTTTGATTCACTAGATGAGTTGCGTCAGTTTGATGAATACTATTTGGTGAATACTAATTCGGAAATTATTGATAACATCTGTAAGACATTAGGATGTATAGCTTCAGATATTGTCAATATTAAACCCCTAAAAGACGGTTTAACAAACACTTCGTTTTCATTTGACTGCCTAGGTAAGAAATATGTTTACCGTCATCCAGGTAGAGGAACGGAGAATTATATCGATCGTGCTAGTGAAGCGGCTTCCATGGAAATTGCTGCAAAATTGAAGATTGACCGTACTTTTGTTGCTATGAACAAGGATGAGGGCTGGAAAATTTCAGAATTTATCCCTAACGCCAAGCAACTAGATTATGATAATTGGGATGATGTAGCAAAAGCAATGGAGCTCTTGAGATGCTTGCACCAATCTGGAGAAAAAACGGGTCATTCCTTTGACCAATTTGAGGGAATTGATGATTTTAGACAAAAACTAAAAGCCAGCAATCGTTTTGAATTTGATGGACTTGAAGAGTTGGATAAGAATGTCTCAGTCCTCGAAAAGTTTCTACAAGAAGAGCAGACGAAAAAGGTTCTCTGCCACGGAGATTCTTATAGCCCGAATTTCTTGTTGAATGAAGCTGGCGAAATGAGCTTGATTGATTGGGAATATTCTGGTATGGGAGATCCAGCAGGAGATTTAGGAACCTTTATCGGGTGTTCAAATTATACAGTGGAAGAAGCTGAAAAGGTACTTGAAATCTATTTAAAAGAAGTTCCAGACAAGAGAACCAAACGACACTATTTTGCCTATGTATCAGTGACTTCATATTATTGGTTTTTGTGGGCCCTGTTCCAAGAAAGCGTTGGAAAACCAGTAGGTGAATTTCTTTATATCTGGTATCGTTATACCAAGCAGTATGGAAAACTTGCATTAGATTTATACTTAGAGGAGAATTGAGATGAAACCGACATCTGAAATTGAAGAATTAGTAGCAAATGAAACGAAAAGAAGGCTAGAAGAAATGGAATCACCAAACTATGTGTTTGCTCAGCCATTTTTAAAAAGTGATTTTACTATAGTCATCGCCCTAGTCATAGTCAACCTCATTCTGATTATCTTAGCCATGACAGGAGGTATTCAATAAAATGTCCAAGATGAATGACTTTATTCAACAGGAGACGATAACGGGAATTGTTCCCATGACCAACAAGGATCGTCAGTATTCTTTCTGGGATCTCTTCTTATCGACAAGTGGTTTTGCTATTGCAACTTGGTGTTATACCCAAGGAGCTTATGTGGCTCAATATTTGACCTTTAATCAAATGTTGATTAATATTTTTAGCTTTAACATTATCTGGGTTTTTATCGAATGTCTCCCAATCTTGTTTGCGGTTAAATATGGAATTGATTTGTGGATTTGGTTGAGGGCTGTCTTAGGAAAAAAAGGGGTAGCCTTGCTATCAACCATTATTAGCTTAGCTAACTTTGGCTGGTACGCCGTTGCGGCTAATCTTTTTGCCAATTCTATGATCCACTTGGGAAATAATTTTGGCCTTGGTTTAGACAAGGGAGTATGGGCACCGATTTTAGGTACTCTCTGTGTTCTCCTTGGAACGCTGATTGCCCTTGGAGGTCCAGAAGTGATCAAATGGACCAATAGATTCTTGGTCATTGCCTTGTTGATTGTCGGTCTCATTATCGTTGGAATCTGTTTTGTAGCTGTGCCTATCACTGACATTATGAATATTCAACCAGCTACCCAAGGAGATTTAACGCCATTAGAACGCTTCATGCTTTCTGGGGAAGGAAATGTTGCTTTTGCCTTCTCTTGGTCTACACAAGCATTGGTCTTGCCACGTTTGGCAAAATCAGAACGTAGTGGCTATTGGGCTACAGCTTTATCATACGGGATTGTCGCTCCATTCTTCGTTGCGACAGGTGGAGTCATGGCTCTAGCCATGTTTGTCAAAACAGGTGTTTATGAAAGTGATCCAACAACCATGCTATCAACTCTAAGCACACCTGCCTTTGCCCTTTTAAGTTTACTACTAGTAGCTTTTGCAAATATTGGAACCCAAGGGACGGGATCATACGTGAACTGTATGATTGTAAAAAGTGGGATGCCCAAAGTAAGCTATAAACTAATGGTTTGGATTGCCATGGTTTACGTGAGCCTACTCACCATCTGGGGAGGAGTAGAAGAGTATTTCGGCTCTTTCATCTCCCTAGCCGCCTATATTCAGGGGCCAATTATCGGAATGATCGTTGTCGACTACTTTATCTTGAGAAAACGAAAACTCGATTTGCGTTCAGCTTATTTCCTTGAGGGACACGATGCTTACGAGTTTACCAAAGGATTTAACTTAGTTGGCTTATCTTGCGTATTTATCTCCTTGTTGGTTGCAGTACTATTTGTTTATAACCCTGTAACAGCACAGATTCAAAGCCCAATCTTTTTAATCACAACGGGTAGTGGCTTTACTGCGATTTTTGGAGGTCTATTGTACTGGTTAGCTAGCTTAACTCCTTTAAAACGCTATATGATCAAGGATCGAGATTCCGTTACGATTTAAGAATAGAGGATTGATTAGAAACGTCCCTCTTACTAGAGAATTTAGAAAATCTTTATTGATACGGTAGAATAGGCTGAACAGGTATTTGAAATTTCTGTAGAAGAAATTCCAAACGTGAAAACGAAATACAGCTATCTAGCTCAGGTGTTTGGAACATCATACTATCACTCTTTTGTGAGGATTATTTTAAGTGAATCCATTAGGAAAGTTTCTCTGTATTTGGTACCATTATAGTGGGCAGTATGGTCAACTAAAATTAATTTTTAGTCGGAGGAATGACAAAATAAGAATTGGTATTGAACTTGAACAATTAGTTGTAGGAGAAACTAAAAAATGACTATAAAAATGAAAGCCTTAATCTATGTGTATTTATCTCCCCTTTCTTAAAAGTTTATTTTACATAAGTAATTGATATGATAGTCAATCATATTCTGATTATCTTAGCCATGACAGGAGGTATTCAATAAAATGTCCAAGATGAATGACTTCATTCAACAGGAGACCATAACGGGAATCGTTCCCATGACCAACAAGGATCGTCAGTATTCTTTCTGGGATCTCTTCCTATCGACAAGTGGTTTTGCCATCGCAACCTGGTGTTATACCCAAGGAGCCTATGTGGCTCAATATTTAACCTTTAATCAAATGTTGATTAATATTTTTAGTTTTAACATTATCTGGGTCTTTATTGAATGTCTCCCTATTTTGTTTGCGGTTAAATATGGAATTGATTTATGGATTTGGTTGAGAGCCGTTCTAGGTAAAAAAGGGGTGGCCATTCTATCAACCGTGATTAGTCTGGCGAATTTTGGTTGGTACGCCGTTACCGCTGATCTTTTTGCCAGCTCCATGATTCATTTGGCAAATAATTTTGGGCTTGGTTTAGACAAGGGAGTTTGGGCACCGATTCTAGGCACCCTCTGTGTCCTCCTTGGAACGCTGATTGCTCTTGGGGGCCCAGATGTGATTAAAGGTACTAATCGCTTTCTGGTGGTTGCCTTGTTATTTGTTGGGCTAATCATCGTTGGAATCTGTTTTGTTGCGGTTCCGATTAGCGATATTATGAATGTCCAACCTGCCATCCAAGAAAATTTGACACCGATTGAACGTTTTATGATGTCAGGGGAAGGAAATGTGGCCGTAGCTTTTTCTTGGTCTACACAAGCCTTTGTCTTACCACGTTTGGCAAAATCAGAACGCAGTGGCTATTGGGCTACAGCCTTGTCATATGGGGTTGTTGCTCCATTCTTTGCTGCGACAGGTGGAGTCATGGCTCTAGCCATGTTTGTCAAAACAGGTGTTTATGAAAGTGATCCAACAACCATGCTATCAACTCTAAGCACACCTGCCTTTGCCCTTTTAAGTTTACTACTAGTAGCTTTTGCAAATATTGGAACCCAAGGGACGGGATCATACGTGAACTGTATGATTGTAAAAAGTGGGATGCCCAAAGTAAGCTATAAACTAATGGTTTGGATTGCCATGGTATACGTGAGCCTACTTACAATTTGGGGAGGAGTGGAAGAGTACTTCGGTTCCTTCATCTCACTAGCCGCTTATATTCAAGGACCCATTATCGGAATGATCGTTGTCGACTACTTTATTTTGAGAAAACGAAAACTCGATTTGCGTTCAGCCTATTTCCTTGAGGGACATAAAGCTTATGAGTTTACAAATGGCTTTAATCTGGTAGGATTATCTTGTGTAATCATTTCCTTGTTAGTTGCGGTACTATTTGTTTATAACCCTGTAACAAAGCACATCCAGAGTCCTATGTTCCTGCTCACAACTGGTAGTGGCTTCACTGCAATTTTTGGAGGTCTATTGTACTGGTTAGCTAGCTTAACTCGTTTAAAACGCTATATGCTCAAGGATAAAGATTCCGTTAAGATTTAAGTTTAAGAGAGAACGTTGTGTACTACCCCAAAAAGTTGGAAAAATAATTATTGAAAGGATTTAGTGCTGTATTGCACAGGACTAAGTCCTTTTAGTTTTACATTAATTCGTTTATTATTGTAGTAATCAATGTAGTCTACAATAGCTTGTTCTAATTGCTTAAGAGACGTAAACGTCTTCTTATAGCCATAAAATATTTCCGATTTCAAAATGCCGAAGAAGGAAGCCACGTCTTTCCTGGCTTGACTGTTATGGAAAACCTTGAAATGGGAGCTTTCTTAAAGAAAAACCATGAAGAAAATCAAGCTAACTTGAAGAAGGTTTTCTCAAGTTTCCCACGTCTTGAAGAACGGAAGAACCAGGATGCAGCCACTCTTTCAGGGGGGGGTAACAACAAATGCTTGCCATGGGATGCGCTCTTATGTCAACACCAAAACTTCTTCTTTTAGATGAACCATCAATGGGACTTGCACCAATCTTTATCCAAGAGATTTTTGATATCATTCAAGATATCCAGAAACAAGGAACAACCGTCCTCTTGATTGAACAAAATGCCAATAAAGCACTCGCAATCTCTGACCGAGGATATGTATTGGAAACAGGGAAAATCGTCCTATCAGGAACAGGAAAAGAACTCGCCTCATCAGAAGAAGTCAGAAAAGCATATCTAGGTGACTAAAAAGGTCCGGGGGACCTTTTTAGTCGGTGAATAGAGATTACGAAGCAATTCTCATCTGCACTGGAAGGTTAGCTTCTGATAATTAAAATAAAATCGAATGAAGCGTACACCTACTCTTCATTCACAGAGCTCTTTTTGCTAGCTTATTCATACTTTTCTGAATTTTGAAAAAGAAATGTAAGCGTTTGATAAATTTACAAAAAGATTGTATAATAGGGATAAGAATAGAAAAGGAGAAGTCTCATGGCAGTTAAAGATTTTATGACCCGCAAGGTAGTGTATATTAGTCCAGATACAACAGTATCTCATGCAGCAGATTTGATGAGAGAGCAAGGGTTGCACCGCTTGCCTGTTATCGAAAATGATCAATTGGTTGGTTTGGTAACTGAGGGAACCATTGCGCAGGCTAGTCCATCCAAAGCAACAAGTCTTTCTATCTATGAGATGAACTATCTTCTGAATAAGACCAAAGTAAAAGATGTGATGATTCGCGATGTTGTTACTGTCTCAGGTTATGCTAGTCTAGAAGATGCAACTTATCTGATGCTGAAAAATAAGATTGGTATTCTGCCTGTAGTAGATAACCATCAAGTCTATGGTGTTATTACTGACCGTGACGTTTTCCAAGCCTTTCTTGAAATTGCTGGCTATGGAGAAGAAGGTATTCGTGTGCGCTTTGTTACAGAAGATGAAGTCGGTGTTCTCGGAAAGATTGTTTCTTTGATTGTAGAAGAAAATTTGAATATCTCCCATACAGTCAATATTCCACGTAAAGATGGTAAGGTGATTATCGAAGTGCAAATCGATGGATCAATCGATTTACCAGCTTTGAAAGAAAAATTTGAATCAGAGAATATTCAAGTAGAAGAGATTACTCGTACTTCAGCAAAAGTCTTGTAAGAAGGGAAGCCGAAAGGCTTCTTTTTACGTATAATAAGGGATTAGAGCAAAAGATGGAAAGAAATGATAGATTATGGTATAATAAAACGATATAAAAAAGGAGTATTTATGGACATTTCAGAAATTCGTCAGAAAATTGACGCAAATCGTGAAAAATTAGCTTCTTTCAGGGGGTCTCTTTGACCTCGAAGGTTTAGAGGAAGAGATTGCCATCTTGGAAAACAAGATGACAGAACCTGATTTTTGGAACGATAATATCGCGGCCCAAAAAACGTCGCAAGAATTAAATGAATTAAAAAACACCTACAACACCTTCCACAAAATGGAAGAGTTGCAGGATGAAGTTGAAATTTTATTAGACTTTTTGGCAGAAGACGAGTCAGTGCATGAAGAATTGGTTGAACAGTTGTCAGAACTTGATAAGATGATGACCAGTTACGAGATGACCTTGCTCTTGTCAGAACCTTATGACCATAATAATGCCATCTTGGAAATCCATCCAGGATCTGGTGGTACAGAAGCTCAGGATTGGGGTGATATGTTGCTGCGTATGTATACTCGTTATGGTAATGCTAAAGGCTTTAAAGTGGAAGTATTGGATTACCAAGCAGGAGATGAAGCAGGTATCAAGTCAGTAACCTTATCATTTGAAGGACCTAATGCCTATGGTCTTCTCAAGTCAGAAATGGGTGTTCACCGTTTGGTGCGAATTTCACCATTTGACTCTGCTAAACGTCGCCATACCTCTTTCACATCGGTGGAAGTAATGCCAGAATTGGATGATACCATTGAAGTGGAAATTCGTGAAGATGATATTAAGATGGACACCTTCCGTTCAGGTGGAGCTGGTGGACAAAACGTCAACAAGGTTTCAACAGGTGTGCGTTTGACACACATTCCTACTGGGACTGTTGTCCAGTCAACAGTCGATCGTACCCAGTATGGAAATAGAGATCGTGCCATGAAGATGTTGCAGGCTAAGCTCTATCAAATGGAGCAAGAAAAGAAAGCTGCGGAAGTTGATTCCCTCAAAGGTGAGAAAAAGGAAATCACATGGGGAAGTCAAATCCGTTCTTATGTTTTCACACCTTATACTATGGTAAAAGATCATCGAACTAGCTTTGAAGTTGCGCAGGTAGATAAGGTTATGGATGGAGACCTAGATGGTTTTATCGATGCCTACCTCAAGTGGCGAATCAGCTAAGATAGAAAGGAACTCACATGTCAATCATTGAAATGAGAGATGTCGTCAAAAAATACGACAACGGAACGACTGCTTTGCGAGGTGTCTCAGTCGCTGTTGAACCCGGGGAATTTGCCTATATCGTAGGTCCTTCAGGAGCTGGGAAATCAACATTTATTAGAGCTTTGTACCGCGAAGTAAAAATCGAAAAAGGAAGCTTAACTGTTGCTGGTTTTAATCTGGTTAAAATTAAAAAGAAAGATGTCCCTCTCCTACGTCGTAGTGTTGGGGTTGTCTTCCAAGATTATAAACTGTTACCAAAGAAAACCGTTTATGAAAATATTGCCTATGCAATGGAAGTTATTGGTGAGAGTCGCCGTAATATCAAAAAACGTGTTATGGAAGTTTTAGACTTGGTTGGATTGAAGCATAAGGTTCGTTCTTTCCCAAATGAACTTTCAGGGGGAGAACAGCAACGTATTGCGATAGCACGTGCTATTGTAAACAATCCAAAAGTATTGATTGCGGACGAACCAACAGGAAACTTGGACCCAGATAATTCATGGGAAATTATGAACTTGCTGGAACGCATCAATCTCCAAGGTACAACTGTCTTGATGGCTACCCACAACAGTCAGATTGTAAATACCTTGCGCCACCGTGTCATTGCCATTGAAAATGGCCGTGTCGTTCGTGACGAAGCTAAAGGAGAATATGGATACGATGATTAGTAGATTTTTTCGTCATTTATTTGAATCATTAAAAAGTTTGAAACGAAATGGCTGGATGACAGTAGCTGCTGTCAGTTCAGTTATGATTACTTTGACCTTGGTTGCAATATTTGCATCTGTTATCTTTAATACGGCTAAACTAGCTACAGATATTGAAAATAATGTCCGAGTAATGGTATACATTCGTAAGGACGTAGCTGATAATAGCGAGACTATTGAAAAAGAAGGTCAAACTGTTACAAATAACGACTACCATAAGGTATACGATGCTTTGAAAGGTATGTCAACCGTTAAAAGTGTTACGTTTTCAAGTAAAGAAGAACAATATGAAAAGTTGACCGAAACAATGGGAGACAACTGGAAAATTTTTGAAGGGGATGCCAATCCTCTCTATGATGCATATATCGTTGATACCAATACACCAAGTGATGTAAAGACAGTGGCAGAAGAGGCTAAAAAAATCGAGGGTGTATCAGAAGTTCAAGATGGTGGTGCTAATACAGAACGCTTGTTTAAGTTAGCCTCATTTATTCGTGTCTGGGGACTAGTTATCGCTGGATTATTGATTTTCATTGCGGTGTTCTTGATTTCTAATACTATACGTATCACCATCATTTCACGAAGCCGTGAAATTCAAATTATGCGTTTAGTAGGTGCTAAGAACGGTTATATCCGCGGACCTTTCTTGCTTGAAGGTGCCTTTATCGGTTTGCTTGGAGCAACACTTCCGTCAGTTTTGGTATTTATTGTCTATAAAATGGTTTACCAATCGGTTAATAAGTCATTGGTTGGTCAGAACCTTTCGATGATATCACCAGAAATATTCAGTCCACTGATGATTGCTCTATTATTTGTGATTGGAATTTTTATTGGTTCAATTGGATCAGGAATTTCAATGCGCCGATTCCTGAAAATCTAAAATAAAATAGAAGTATATTTGAGGAGATTTTAATATCTCCTTTTTTACTACAAAAATTTTAGAAAAAAGTCTACTTTTTTTTATAAAAGCCTTTACAAAAAAAATTAAAGTGGTATAATTGAATTATAGAAAGTGCAAACGTTTTCGTAAAACGTTTGCCTAAATAAAAATAAAGGAGATTTGAATGATGAAAGATACATTCAAAAATGTCTTGTCTTTCGAGTTTTGGCAAAAATTCGGTAAGGCTTTGATGGTGGTTATCGCTGTTATGCCGGCTGCTGGTTTGATGATTTCAATCGGTAAGTCTATCGTGATGATTAACCCAACTTTTGCACCACTTGTCATCACAGGTGGAATTCTTGAGCAAATCGGTTGGGGGGTTATCGGTAACCTTCACATTTTGTTTGCCCTAGCCATTGGAGGTAGCTGGGCTAAAGAACGTGCCGGTGGTGCTTTCGCCGCTGGTCTTGCCTTCATCTTGATTAACCGTATTACTGGTACAATCTTTGGTGTATCAGGTGATATGTTGAAAAATCCAGATGCTATGGTAACTACTCTATTTGGTGGTTCAATCAAAGTTGCTGATTACTTTATCAGTGTTCTTGAAGCTCCAGCCTTGAACATGGGTGTATTCGTAGGGATCATCTCAGGTTTTGTAGGGGCAACTGCTTACAACAAATACTACAACTTCCGTAAACTTCCTGATGCACTTTCATTCTTCAACGGGAAACGTTTTGTACCATTTGTAGTTATTCTTCGTTCAGCAATTGCTGCAATTCTACTTGCTGCTTTCTGGCCAGTAGTTCAAACAGGTATCAATAGCTTTGGTATCTGGATTGCCAACTCACAAGAAACTGCTCCAATCCTTGCACCATTCTTGTATGGTACTTTGGAACGCTTGCTCTTGCCATTTGGTCTTCACCACATGTTGACAATCCCAATGAACTACACAGCTCTTGGTGGTACTTATGAGATTTTGACAGGTGCAGCTAAAGGTACTCAAGTATTTGGTCAAGACCCACTATGGCTTGCATGGGTAACAGACCTTGTTAACCTTAAAGGTACAGATGCAAGTCACTACCAACAATTGTTAGATACTGTTCACCCAGCTCGTTTCAAAGTTGGACAAATGATCGGTTCATTCGGTATCTTGATGGGTGTGATTGTGGCTATCTACCGTAATGTTGATGCAGACAAGAAACACAAATACAAAGGTATGATGATTGCAACAGCTCTTGCAACATTCTTGACAGGGGTTACTGAACCAATCGAATACATGTTCATGTTCGTCGCAACACCTATGTATCTTGTTTACTCACTTGTTCAAGGTGCTGCCTTCGCTATGGCTGACGTAGTAAACCTACGTATGCACTCATTCGGTTCGATCGAGTTCTTGACTCGTACACCTATTGCGATTAGCGCTGGTATCGGTATGGATATTGTTAACTTTATCTGGGTAACTGTTCTCTTTGCCGTAATCATGTACTTTATCGCAAACTTCATGATTCAAAAATTCAACTACGCAACTCCAGGACGTAACGGAAACTACGAAACTGCTGAAGGTTCAGAAGAAGCTAGCAGTGAAGTGAAAATTGCAGCAGGTTCTCAAGCTGTAAACATTATCAACCTTCTTGGTGGACGTGCAAACATCGTTGATGTGGATGCATGTATGACTCGTCTTCGTGTAACTGTAAAAGATGCTGACAAAGTTGGTGATGCAGAACAATGGAAAGCAGAAGGAGCTATGGGTCTTGTCATGAAAGGACAAGGAGTTCAAGCTATCTACGGTCCAAAAGCGGACGTATTGAAATCTGATATCCAAGATATCCTTGATTCAGGTGAAATCATTCCTGAAACTCTTCCAAGTCAAATGACAGAAGCGCAACAAAACACTGTACACTTCAAAGGTCTTACTGAGGAAGTTTACTCAGTAGCAGATGGTCAAGTTGTTGCTTTGGAACAAGTGAAAGATCCAGTGTTTGCTCAAAAAATGATGGGTGACGGATTTGCAGTAGAACCTGCAAATGGAAACATTGTATCTCCTGTTTCAGGTACTGTATCAAGCATTTTCCCTACAAAACATGCTCTTGGTCTTGTGACTGAAGCGGGTCTTGAAGTACTTGTTCACATTGGTTTGGACACAGTAAGTCTTGAAGGAAAACCATTTACTGTTCATGTAGCTGAAGGACAAAAAGTTGCAGCAGGTGATCTTCTTGTCACAGCTGACTTGGATGCTATCCGTGCGGCTGGTCGTGAAACTTCAACAGTGGTTGTCTTCACAAATGCTGAAGCTATTAAATCAGTTAAATTAGAACAAACAGGTTCTCTTGCAGCTAAAACAGCAGTTGCTAAAGTAGAATTGTAATACACTTGAGGTTGGAAGCTGTATTCCAACCTCTTATTTTGGGAGAAAAGAATGAAATTTTTAACACTCAATACTCACAGTTGGATGGAAAAAGAAGCTGAGGAAAAATTCCAGCTCTTGCTTGAAGATATTCTTAATAAAGACTATGATTTGATTTGTTTCCAAGAAATCAATCAAGAGATCACTTCACCAGAGGTGGAGGTTAATGACCTTTATCAAGCTTTGCCAGCTGCTGAGCCTATTCACCAAGACCATTATGTTAGACTTTTGGTTGAAAAGTTGTCTGAGCAAGGAAAAGATTACTACTGGACTTGGGCCTATAACCATATCGGTTATGACCGCTACCATGAAGGTGTAGCTATCTTGTCTAAAACACCTATTGAAGCCAGAGAAATTTTAGTTTCAGATGTGGATGATCCAACAGACTATCATACTCGCCGTGTCGCCCTGGCTGAAACTGTAGTCGATGGTAATGAACTTGCAGTTGCCAGTGTCCACCTTTCTTGGTGGGATAAAGGTTTCCAAGAAGAATGGGCGCGATTTGAGGCTGTATTGAAAGAATTGAACAAGCCACTTTTGCTTGCTGGAGATTTCAACAACCCAGCTGGTCAGGAAGGTTACCAAGCTATTTTAGCTAGTCCATTAGGCTTACAAGACGCATTTGAAGTTGCTCAAGAGAAAAGTGGTAGCTATACTGTTCCACCAGAAATTGATGGCTGGAAGGGGAACACAGAACCCCTTCGAATCGACTATGTTTTTACTACCAAAGAGTTAGAGGTGGAAAATTTACATGTCGTATTTGATGGTAACAAGAGTCCACAAGTTAGTGATCACTATGGCTTGAATGCTATTTTAAACTGGAAATAATGACTGAAAAGAGGTTGGAATTATAACATTCCAGCCTTTTTCTGACTAGAAAAGCTACTGGAAATAGCCTAAATAAGTGAGACTACTGTAATGGAATAAAATATGGTATAATTGATAAGATAGATAGAATCGAGGATATTATGTCATTTACGAAATTTCAATTTAAAAACTATATTAGTGAAGCCTTGGAGGAGTTGAAATTTACAACTCCAACAGAGGTGCAAGACAAGTTGATTCCGATTGTTTTGGCTGGTCGTGACCTAGTCGGTGAATCAAAAACAGGTTCGGGTAAGACTCACACTTTCCTATTGCCGATTTTCCAGCAATTAGATGAAGCCAGCGATAGTGTTCAAGCAGTCATTACTGCACCGAGCCGTGAGTTGGCTACTCAGATTTACCAAGCAGCTCGTCAGATTGCAGCCCACTCAGAAGTGGAAGTTCGTGTGGTTAATTACGTGGGTGGTACAGATAAGGCTCGCCAGATTGACAAATTGGCAAGTAACCAGCCTCATATTGTTATCGGAACACCTGGCCGTATTTATGACTTAGTTAAATCTGGTGACCTAGCTATTCACAAGGCTAAGACCTTTGTGGTCGATGAGGCAGATATGACCTTGGATATGGGATTCTTAGAAACTGTTGATAAGATTGCTGGAAGCCTTCCAAAAGACCTGCAATTCATGGTCTTCTCAGCGACTATTCCACAAAAACTGCAACCATTCTTGAAAAAATACTTATCAAATCCTGTTATGGAGAAAATCAAGACCAAAACGGTTATTTCTGATACTATTGATAATTGGTTGATTTCGACCAAGGGCCGAGATAAGAATGCTCAAATTTACCAGTTGACTCAGTTGATGCAACCGTATTTGGCAATGATTTTTGTTAACACTAAAACGCGTGCTGATGAATTGCATTCATATCTGACTGCTCAAGGCTTGAAGGTGGCAAAAATCCATGGGGATATTGCCCCTCGTGAGCGCAAACGTATCATGAATCAGGTTAAAAATTTGGATTTTGAGTATATTGTCGCAACAGATTTGGCAGCGCGTGGAATTGACATTGAAGGTGTCAGCCATGTCATCAATGATGCCATTCCGCAAGATTTGTCCTTCTTTGTTCACCGTGTTGGTCGTACTGGCCGAAATGGCCTGCCAGGTACAGCTATTACCCTTTATCAGCCAAGTGATGACTCGGATATCCGTGAGTTGGAGAAATTGGGAATCAAGTTTACTCCTAAGATGGTCAAAGACGGGGAATTTCAAGATACTTATGACCGTGATCGTCGTGCCAATCGTGAGAAAAAACAAGATAAACTTGATATCGAAATGATTGGTTTGGTTAAAAAGAAAAAGAAAAAAGTCAAACCAGGTTATAAGAAGAAAATTCAATGGGCGGTTGATGAAAAGCGCCGCAAAACCAAGCGCGCTGAAAATCGTGCTCGCGGTCGCGCAGAGCGTAAAGCAAAACGCCAAACATTTTAATAGAAAAAGTTGGAGTACTGAGCTCCAACTTTTTTTATTTATGAGAACGAACTATCTAAACAGAAACACTACATTAAAGACTGCAAATTGCGCTAAAAAATGGTATAATGATAGAGTTATATAGTCCCGATAAGATGGTAGGCATTTATCGCGAAGAGTTTTCCTATCAGTACTTTGTAATTCGCAAAGCATGACGGCTCTAAAGTAGCTCGTCATTCTACGGTTGCCGCTATAATGCGGTCAACCTATGCGTCTTACTAGCTTCAGAAATAAAAAGTATCGTTTTTATTTCTTACGCGTTGTAACTCTTAGAAAATGAAAATACCTATCAGTACTTTGTAACTCTATAACACTATTTTTAAGGGGGGACATTTTTATGTCAGAACGTAAATTATTCACGTCTGAATCTGTATCTGAGGGGCATCCAGATAAGATTGCAGACCAAATTTCAGATGCGATTTTGGATGCTATTTTAGCTAAAGATCCAGAGGCGCACGTTGCTGCTGAGACAGCTGTATATACTGGTTCCGTCCATGTTTTTGGTGAAATATCTACAAATGCCTATGTGGATATTAACCGTGTGGTTCGTGATACTATTGCAGAGATTGGCTACACCAATACAGAATATGGTTTTTCTGCTGAGACTGTAGGAGTACATCCATCTTTGGTGGAACAATCTCCTGACATTGCCCAAGGTGTCAACGAAGCCTTGGAGGTTCGTGGGAATGCAGACCAAGATCCGCTTGATTTGATTGGTGCTGGAGACCAAGGGCTCATGTTTGGATTTGCAGTGGATGAAACAGAAGAGCTCATGCCATTGCCAATTTCACTCAGTCATAAATTGGTTCGTCGTTTGGCAGAACTTCGTAAGTCTGGGGAAATCAGCTATCTTCGCCCAGATGCTAAATCACAAGTTACAGTTGAGTATGATGAAAATGACCGTCCAGTACGTGTGGACACAGTCGTGATTTCAACTCAGCACGATCCAGAAGTCAGCAACGAACAAATTCATAATGATGTGATTAACAAGGTCATTAAAGAAGTTATTCCGGCTTCTTACTTGGATGAGCAAACAAAATTCTTCATCAATCCAACTGGTCGCTTTGTAATCGGTGGACCTCAAGGGGACTCAGGTTTGACTGGTCGTAAGATTATCGTGGATACCTATGGTGGCTACTCTCGTCATGGTGGTGGTGCCTTCTCTGGTAAGGATGCGACTAAGGTGGACCGTTCAGCCTCTTATGCGGCTCGTTATATTGCCAAGAATATCGTTGCAGCAGGCCTTGCTAAGAAGGCAGAAGTGCAATTGGCCTATGCTATCGGTGTTGCGCAACCTGTTTCTGTTCGTATCGATACCTTCGGTACAGGAACAGTAGCTGAAAGCAAACTTGAAAAAGCTGCTCGTCAAATCTTTGACCTTCGTCCTGCAGGAATTATCCAAATGCTGGACCTTAAGCGTCCAATTTACCGTCAAACAGCGGCTTATGGACACATGGGACGTACAGATATTGACCTTCCATGGGAACGTTTGGACAAGGTAGATGCTTTGAAAGAAGCAGTAAAATAGATAAGAAAACCAACGTTTTGAACGTTGGTTTTTGTAAATATGAGCTATCCTTTTTAATAGGTCAGCAAATTGCTGGCCTGTTATAATTTATTCATTGTTTTCAAAAATGCCCAGTTACCAATTGATTTTGACCCGTATTTTAAGTCCATATGGTCCAGTAATACATAATCGTTTTTCTCGTAGAATGAGGAATTTCTAGCTGTACTGGTTATGAGTCCCAAGTGTTTACAGCCTTTTGATTTGACATAAGGTTCAATCCCTTGTGTCAGAAAAGTACTGCCTATTCCCTGCCCCTTACTTGCTGTATTAACAGCTAAAGCCATCAAATACCAATCAAACTCTCCTGATTGTTCTAAGTGCTTTTTGGAACGTTTTACAAAGTCAAAGTATTTAAAAAGATTTCGTGGTCGAATGTAGCGAAAAATGTTTGTTCCGCCATTTTGTAGATAGGATAGTATACAGAAATCCTTTTGTTGCAAAAGGGCGACTGCACGTAATTCTCCATCTTGTTCCGCAACTAAACAGTTTCCTTTTTTAATATAGACTCTGGTAAGCATTGTTTGTAATGTTTCTACAAAATTAGGATAATAATCAGGCTTCTTTAAATCATCCCTTATAATCGTTAAAAAGGGATAGTCAAGAAAGGAATTGGCTAATAGTTTTCCAATTTTTTCGTATTCTTCAAGTCTTGCCTCTCGATATATCATGTCTCCCATGCTTGTCTCCTTTGTTACCTATAAAATTGTGTATGATAGGATTTCAAGATAAAAAATTGGAGATGATTTAAAAAGCTAAATAAACCCAATTTTGTTCCATAAGGTTTAAAGCACTTTCTAATCTCTCCAAGATTTTATTTGGTTGGAATCGAAATTCCAATTAATTTTTCTGAATAGAGGGTTTTGATATTGGCTTCATCAATAGAGTCCTTATCAATTTTACGTTTCAAGAAAAATTCTTGAATAGCTTCGATTTCAGGTTCGCGAATAGCGCGGTGTTTGTTTGAGATGAGGATTTCATAGTGAAGCGGAGCTTGGGTAAAAATAACATCTGTATTACCTGCAGAATAAACTTCAACAAGGGTTGCATCTGTACTTTCTAGCTGGCTTTTTACAAGTTGCGAGTGTGAGTTTGTTGTATTGATAAGCTTCATAACATTTCCTCCGATTTTCTAATTCTATTATAGCACTTTTTGAATAAAGTAGTTGGATTTAGTCAATCTTATGCTGTTTTTTCCAAGATTGGATGGCCCATTTATGGCTACCACGTTTGAGGTTTTCAATAGCCTCATCAATAGGGAACCAGGCAATATGATTAAAGTCTTCTAGTGGCTTTTGCACTTCTTTGAAAGAAATCGCTTCATAGAGGTAGGCAGGATTGTAGTAGTAGGTGTCACGGTGACGAGAATAGAAATATTCGTCAGCTTGTCCGTAATAGGTACCAATTTCAGCTGTAAAGCCAAGCTCTTCAATCAATTCACGCTTTAGGGCTTCTTGATGATTTTCACCTGTTTCAATTTCACCACCTGGTAGGAACCAAGCACCATTAGGTGCTTGAACAAGAACAATTTGTTTTTGTTCAGCATCAGGGATAACTGCATATACGCCATAGCGTGAAACATAGTCTGTATTTGCTTTCTTTTCTCCGAAAGTTGGGTTTGCCATTGGATTTTCCTCATTATTTATTATCTTTATTATTATCTTAATGGACAAAGACCGAGCTGTCAAGAATTTATAGTTATTTTAATAAAAAGGAGCAGAAAATTTTCATTTTCTACTCCTTTTCTGTAGGATTTATACTTCTTTTTCAGAAGTTTTTACTTCAGCTTTTTTGGCAGATTTAATCTGAATCTTGCCCTTGCTGGTCATCACTGCCTTGAGGTCTTTTTCGCTTGGATTTTCAAGGTAGTAGTCAGTGATTGCGTCTTCAATATAGTCTTGAATAGTACGACGAAGTGGGCGCGCCCCCATTTTTGGATCATATCCGAGGTCAACCAATTTTTCCTTAACCTTGTCAGTTACATCCAAATGAATGTTGTTGCTAGAAAGGCGCTTGTTAACGTCTGCTAGCATAAGCTCGACAATCTGAAGGAGGTTGTCCTTGCTGAGAGCCTTAAATTCGATAATACCATCAAAACGGTTCATAAACTCTGGGCTAAAGAAGTTACCGAGTTCACCGAGAACAGAATTGGTACGTCCTTCGCGAGCTGCCCCAAATCCAACGCTGGCTTCTGCCTTACCTGTACCTGCATTTGAAGTCATGATGATGATAGCGTCCTTGAAGCTAACGGTACGTCCTTGCCCATCTGTCAAACGACCATCGTCCAAGACTTGAAGGAACATATGCATAACATCTGGATGGGCTTTCTCTACTTCATCCAAGAGAATAAGTGAGTAGGGATTGCGGCGGACTTTTTCAGTTAATTGCCCAGCCTCATCGTAGCCAACATAACCTGGAGGGGCGCCGACCAACTTAGCCACGCTGTGTTTTTCCATGTATTCGCTCATGTCAAAGCGAATCATGCTGTCAGCAGAACCAAAGAGTTCGATAGCTAGTTGTTTGGAAAGTTCCGTCTTACCGACACCAGTTGGCCCAACAAAGAGGAAGCTTCCAATTGGACGGTTAGGCGTACCGAGTCCAACACGATTACGGCGAATAGCTTTGGCAATCTTATCGACCGCATCATCTTGGCCAATAACATGAGACTTAAGATCTTCGGCTAGATGGATGAGTTGAGATTGTTCTTTCTCTTTTAAATCACCAACAGGGATATTGGTTTTCTGCTCGATAATGTGCTCAATGGTTTTCTCACTGATGATAGGAGTATCTTGGTCTGTGACCTTTTTCTTTTGCATTTCCTTATACTTGGCAATCTGGTCGCGGAAGTAGGCGGCCTTCTCAAAATCTTCCTCTCGTGTAGCTTGAGATTTGAGATTTTCAGCTTCAATCAAGCGCTGATCAATGACTTTAGGATCCACAAAATTCAAGGTCAAGTTCATCTTAGAACCAGCTTCATCTAGGAGATCAATGGCCTTGTCAGGCAAGAAGCGATCTTGGATGTAGCGATTGGAAAGAGTTGCAGCTGCTTCAATCGCAGCATCGGTATATTGAACGTGGTGGTAGTCTTCGTATTTCTTTTGAATACCTTTGAGGATTGTGATTGTTTCGTCCACTGTTGGTTCATCGACCTTAACAGGCTGCATACGACGTTCTAGGGCAGCATCCTTTTCAATAATACGGTATTCATTGAGGGTAGTGGCACCAACTAGTTGCAGTTCCCCACGAGCAAGGGCTGGCTTGAGGATATTTCCAGCATCCATATTGCCATCGCCTGCAGAACCAGCACCGACTATTTCATGGATTTCATCGATAAAGAGAATGATATCCTCACGTTTGCGAATTTCTTCCATGAGTTTTTGCATACGTTCTTCAAATTGTCCTCGGATACCTGTTCCTTGGACCAGGCTAACCACATCTAAGCGGATAACTTGTTTTCCTTGGAGTTTATGTGGAACATCGCCATCAACGATTTTCTGAGCTAGACCTTCGACAACGGCAGTTTTCCCGACACCTGGTTCACCGATAAGAACAGGATTATTCTTGGTTCTGCGATTGAGAATCTCAATGACACGGATAATCTCATCATCGCGTCCAATAACGGGATCTATATCTCCACGACGGGCAATTTCAGTTACGTTGATACCAAATTCTTCCAGCAGGCCTTTTTCTTGGCTTGGTGGAGGAGTTTGAGCAGGTCCACGATTTTGGGAACCATAACCGCCGTTTCCACCGTAACCTCCACCTGATTGGGTTGGGGGAGTCGGAGGAGTGTTGTTAGAAGGTCTAAAATTGTTTAGGTCATTGAAGAAATCACCAAAGGGATCAAAGTCACGATTGTTCAGATCCGTCATACCTTTAAAGAGGCTATTGTTAGGATCCGTCTTGATAATCTTATAGCAGTTTTGACAAAGGTCAATTTGTTTTTGCTTTCCGTTAAGATTGGTATAAAGATGAATTGTTGAGTCATTGATTTTACAGTTTTGACAAAGCATACATCTACCTCATTTCTTTCTTTAGCCTGACCTGTTTAAAGGTCAAAAATAGTCAAATTTCTATACTCTCATTATAACAGGATTGGGGTGTAAAGCAAGTAAAAAGATTGCAGCTTTGAGAAGTTGTTACAAGGAAAATTTTTGAGATTTTAGGGAATAAAAAAAATCCTATTTGTGAGACAAAAAGGATTTTGGTTAGACATGCAGGGTGTAACCCAGCTTGTTTTGTATTAGTAAAGGAGTTCGTAAATCTCCATTGCAATCAAGTCAATGCTGTCAAACGTATAAGTTTCGCGAGCTTCGACATCACGAAGGGTAAAGATTGAGCCGTTTTCTTCGTCGTGGCTGTATGCAACTTCTGCAACAACAACTCCTTCGCGTTCAAAATTACGTTTTAAATTTCCGCCGTCTTTAGCCATTGCTTCAAGGCGGTTGATGATTCTAACCAAATGTGATTCCATTTTGATTCTCCTTCATTTCTTATCGTTACTATTTTACCATAAAGGAGGCCAACTTGCCTAGAAAAAACTAAGATTTCTCGCTAATTCTACCAGCTTAAAGATTTTTTGAATAAATTAGACAAAAGATTTGAATTTTAATTCAATTCATGTTATAATCATACAGTATTCTATTTTAGAAAGCAGTGTGACTATGAATTTTTCTTTTTTACCAAAGTATTTACCTTATTTTAACTATGGGGCTGTCGTGACGGTTCTCATTTCTATCTGTGTTGTCTTTTTGGGAACTATTTTGGGGGTTGTCTTGGCTTTTGGGCAACGTTCAAAGTTTAAACCGCTTGTTTGGCTTGCCAACTTATACGTTTGGATTTTCCGCGGGACACCGATGATGGTTCAGATTATGATTGCCTTTGCTCTAATGCACATCAATGCTCCGACTATTCAGATTGGGATTTTGGGTGTTGATCTTTCTCGCTTGATTCCAGGGATTTTGATTATCTCTATGAACAGTGGTGCTTATGTTTCTGAGACTGTTCGTGCTGGGATTAATGCGGTTCCAAAAGGTCAGCTAGAGGCAGCCTATTCTTTAGGGATTCGTCCTAAAAATGCGATGCGCTATGTGATTTTGCCACAAGCAATCAAAAATATCTTGCCAGCATTGGGGAACGAATTTATCACTATTATCAAGGATAGTTCCCTCTTATCAGCTATCGGTGTTATGGAGTTATGGAATGGGGCTACAACAGTTTCTACAACAACCTATCTACCTTTAACACCACTTTTATTTGCAGCCTTTTATTACTTGATTATGACCTCTATTTTGACAGTTGCCTTGAAAGCTTTTGAAAAACGTATGGGACAAGGAGATAAGAAATAATGACAGAAACCTTGATAAAAATTGAAAATTTACATAAATCCTTTGGAAAGAATGAAGTATTGAAGGGAATCAACCTCGAGATTAAAAGAGGAGAAGTTGTCGTTATCATCGGTCCTTCAGGGAGCGGAAAATCTACCTTGCTCCGGTCTATGAATTTGTTGGAAGAAGCGACCAAGGGGAAGGTTATCTTTGAGGGAGTCGATATTACGGACAAGAAGAATGACCTCTTTGCCATGCGTGAGAAGATGGGCATGGTTTTCCAACAATTCAATCTCTTTCCTAATATGACTGTGATGGAAAATATCACCTTGTCTCCTATCAAGACTAAAGGTGAAAGTAAGGAAGTTGCAGAGAAGAGAGCTAAGGAACTTTTGGAAAAAGTTGGTTTACCAGATAAGGCAGATGCTTACCCTCAGAGTTTGTCAGGTGGCCAGCAACAACGGATTGCCATCGCGCGTGGTTTAGCTATGGAACCTGATGTCTTGCTCTTTGACGAGCCAACTTCAGCCCTGGACCCTGAAATGGTAGGAGAGGTGTTGGCTGTTATGCAAGACTTAGCCAAGTCAGGAATGACCATGGTTATCGTAACACATGAAATGGGATTTGCTCGTGAGGTGGCAGACCGTGTCATCTTTATGGCAGACGGTGTGGTTGTTGAAGACGGAACACCCGAACAGATTTTTGAACAAACCCAAGAACAGCGGACTAAAGACTTCTTGAGTAAGGTTTTATAATCTATTTTAAACTTTCAAGAGAAGATTAGTGAAAAGCTAGGCTCAATACCAGTCAAGTGGAACTTACTTTGAGAAGTTACCCCCCTTATTAATAACATCCATAAATTGGATATTAGGATTTTTAATATAAAGTAGTTTTGTGTTAAAATATAATTGTTCCATATGATTCTCTCTAATGATGGTTTGGTCGCTTTTCATTATGGGTCATATGGAACTTTTTTCTACAAGAAAATAGGTTTCATAGTATTTATAATAGATTTACCCACTACAAATAATATAGAGCATTTTTTATGTGGAAAACTCAAGGAAATCATCGCTTTTTTCATAAAAAAATGCTATAATGAAGGGTATGAAATATCACGATTATATCTGGGATTTAGGTGGAACTTTACTGGATAATTACGAAACTTCAACAGCTGCATTTGTTGAAACATTGGCATTGTATGGCATCACACAAGACCATGACAGTGTCTATCAAGCTTTAAAGGTTTCTACTGATTTTGCGATTGAGACATTCGCTCCCAACTTAGAGAATTTTTTAGAAAAGTACAAGGAAAATGAAGCCAGAGAGCTGGAACATCCGATTTTGTTTGATGGAGTTTCTGACTTATTGGAAGACATTTCAAATCAAGATGGCCGTCATTTTTTGGTTTCTCATCGAAATAATCAGGTCTTGGAAATTTTAGAAAAAACCTCTATAGCAGCTTATTTTACAGAAGTGGTGACTTCTAACTCAGGCTTTAAGAGAAAACCAGATCCTGAGTCCATGATTTATTTAAGAGAAAAGTATCAAATTAACTCTGGTCTTGTCATCGGTGATCGGCCGATTGATATCGAAGCAGGGCAAGCTGCTGGACTCGATACCCACTTGTTTACCAGTATCGTGAATTTAAGACAAGTATTAGACATGTAAGAAAAAGGAATAAGATGACAGAAGAAATTAAAAATCTGCAGGCACAAGATTATGATGCCAGTCAAATTCAAGTTTTAGAGGGCTTAGAGGCTGTTCGTATGCGTCCAGGGATGTATATCGGGTCGACCTCAAAAGAAGGTCTTCACCATCTAGTCTGGGAAATTGTTGATAACTCAATTGATGAAGCCTTGGCAGGATTTGCTAGCCATATTCAAGTCTTTATTGAGCCCGATGATTCGATTACAGTTGTTGATGATGGGCGTGGTATCCCAGTCGATATTCAGGAAAAAACAGGTCGACCTGCCGTTGAGACTGTCTTTACTGTTCTTCACGCTGGAGGAAAATTCGGCGGTGGCGGATATAAGGTCTCAGGTGGTCTTCACGGAGTGGGGTCCTCAGTTGTTAACGCCCTTTCAACTCAATTAGACGTTCATGTCCACAAAAATGGTAAGATTCATTACCAAGAATATCGTCGTGGTCATGTTGTCGCAGATCTTGAAGTAGTTGGAGATACGGATAAAACGGGAACAACAGTTCACTTTACACCGGATCCAGAAATTTTCACTGAAACAACCACTTTTGACTTTGATAAATTAAATAAACGTATTCAAGAATTGGCCTTTCTAAATCGTGGTCTTCAAATCTCCATTACAGATAAGCGTGAGGGGTTAGAACAAACTAAGCATTACCACTATGAAGGTGGGATTGCTAGCTACGTTGAATATATCAATGAGAACAAGGATGTTATCTTTGATACACCAATCTATACTGACGGTGAGATGGATGATATCACAGTTGAAGTAGCCATGCAGTACACAACGGGTTACCATGAAAATGTCATGAGTTTCGCCAATAATATCCACACCCATGAAGGTGGAACGCATGAACAAGGTTTTCGTACAGCCTTGACACGTGTTATCAACGATTATGCTCGTAAGAATAAGTTACTGAAAGACAATGAAGACAACCTAACAGGGGAAGATGTCCGTGAAGGACTAACTGCAGTTATCTCAGTTAAACACCCAAATCCACAGTTTGAAGGACAGACCAAGACCAAACTGGGGAATAGCGAAGTGGTCAAAATTACCAATCGTCTCTTCAGTGATGCCTTCTCTGATTTCCTTATGGAGAATCCTCAAATTGCAAAACGCATTGTAGAAAAAGGAATTCTGGCTGCTAAGGCTCGTGTGGCTGCCAAGCGTGCGCGTGAAGTCACTCGTAAAAAATCTGGTTTGGAAATTTCCAACCTTCCAGGTAAACTAGCAGACTGCTCTTCTAACAATCCTGCTGAAACAGAACTCTTCATCGTCGAAGGAGACTCAGCTGGTGGGTCAGCCAAATCTGGTCGTAACCGTGAATTTCAGGCAATTCTTCCAATCCGCGGTAAGATTTTGAACGTTGAGAAGGCAAGTATGGATAAGATTCTTGCTAATGAAGAAATTAGAAGTCTTTTTACCGCGATGGGAACAGGATTTGGTGCAGAATTTGATGTTTCAAAAGCTCGTTACCAAAAACTTGTTTTGATGACCGATGCCGATGTCGATGGAGCCCACATTCGTACTCTTCTTTTAACCTTGATTTATCGTTATATGAAACCAATTTTAGAAGCTGGTTATGTTTATATCGCCCAACCACCAATCTATGGTGTCAAGGTTGGAAGCGAGATTAAAGAATATATCCAGCCAGGAGCAGACCAAGAAATTAAACTCCAAGAAGCCTTAGCCCGCCACAGTGAAGGTCGTGCCAAACCAACTATTCAGAGGTATAAAGGTCTGGGTGAAATGGATGACCACCAATTGTGGGAAACAACCATGGATCCGGAACATCGCTTGATGGCCAGAGTTTCTGTGGATGATGCAGCTGAGGCAGATAAAATCTTTGATATGTTGATGGGGGATCGAGTAGAGCCTCGTCGTGAGTTTATCGAAGAAAATGCCGTCTATAGTACACTTGATGTCTAAAAAATCGGGAGAACTAGTTCCCTTGGTCTAAAAAATATGATATAATCATTACGATTGTTTCAAGTAAAAAAGGAGTTTAATATGTCTGGTACACTAGTAATTTATCTTGCAATTGCTGTTGCAGTTTTCTTAGTGATTGCCTATGCTATCGCAATCTACGTACGAAAACGCAATGAAAGTAAATTAGCAATTTTAGAAGAGAAAAAAGAAGAGCTGTACAATCTTCCAGTAAACGATGAAGTTGAAGCTGTAAAAAATATGCACTTGATTGGACAAAGTCAAGTGACTTTCCGTGAGTGGAACCAAAAATGGGTTGACCTATCTCTTAACTCTTTTGCGGATATCGAAAATAATCTTTTTGAGGCAGAAGGCTATAACAACTCATTCCGTTTTTTCAAGGCCAGTCATCAAATAGACCAAATCGAGAGTCAAATTACCTTGATTGAAGAAGATATTGCGGCAATTCGCAATGCTTTGGCAGATTTGGAGAAACAAGAGTCTAAAAATAGTGGACGTGTTCTTCATACTTTGGACTTGTTTGAAGAGTTGCAACACCGAGTGGCTGATCATTCTGAAGAATATGGCCAAGGTTTATCTGAAATCGAAAAACAATTGGAAAATATCCAATCAGAGTTTTCTCAGTTTGTTACTTTGAACACTTCAGGTGACCCAGTAGAAGCTGCTGTGATTTTGGATAATGCTGAAAATCATATCTTGGCTTTGAGTCACATAGTAGATCGCCTGCCAGCAATTGTAAAAACATTATCTAAACAGCTACCTGATCAATTGGAAGATTTGGAAGACGGTTACCGTAAACTTTTAGATGCTAATTATCATTTTGCTGAAACGGATATTGAATCTCGCTTCCAATTGCTTTATGAAGCTTTGAAGAAAAACCACGAAAATATTGCACAATTAGAGTTGGATAATGCTGAGTATGAAAATACTCAAGTTCAAGAAGAAATCAATACACTCTATGATATCTTTACACGAGAAATTGCTGCTCAAAAAGTAGTAGAAGGCTTAGTTGCAACCCTTCCTACATATTTGAAACACATGAAAGATAGTAATGCTGTTTTAGTGGAAGATATTCAACGATTGAGTAACAATTACCTACTATCTGAAACGGATGTTAGTCATGTTCATAAATTACAAGCTGAGTTAGAATCTTTAGAAGAATCTGTATTGGAATTAACTTCTGAACAAGAGGAACATTCTGAACCGTATTCATTCCTTGAAGATCGTTTGGAAAACTTACAAGCGACTTTGAAGGAAATTGAAGATGAACAAGTTGCGGTTAGTCAACGTCTTGCTCAGATTGAAAAAGATGATATCAATGCTCGCCAGAAGGCAAATGTTTATGTTAATCGTCTTCACACAATTAAGAGATATATGGAAAAACGCAATCTTCCAGGTATTCCTCAGAATTTCTTACAGTTGTTCTTTACAGCAAGTAACCATACTGAAGAGTTGATGGCTGAACTAGAAGAAGCTCGGGTCAATATCGAAGCTGTGAACCGTATGCTTGAAATTACAACCAATGATATGGAAGCACTTGAAGAAGAAACATATAATATTGTTCAATATGCAACATTGACAGAACAATTGCTACAGTATTCGAACCGTTACCGCTCATTTGATGAACGAATTCAAGAAGCTTTTAATGAATCATTAGAAATTTTTGAAAAAGAATTTGATTATCATGCTTCATTTGATAAGATTTCGCAAGCTTTGGAAGTTGCAGAACCAGGTGTAACCAACCGTTTTGTCACTTCATACGAAAAAACACGTGAGACGATTCGTTTCTAACATAATAAAAGGCTCTATAATATTTGTAGTGGGTAAATCCCCCTATAGATATTATGGAGCCTATTTTTTTGTTCAAAACGAGTAATAGTACTTATTTCTCATTGAAATTATAGCCTGAATTTGATATGATATTTCTATGGATAAAAGTAGAGCAAATCGTGTTGAGCACGATAAAAAGAGAATCGGTTTAATAGCCCTAGTAGCTATCTTTTCAGTAAGTATTTGTGTCCTTGGTTCAATGATTGGATACAAAATATATACAAAGCAAAGTTTTGAACAAAGGATTGAATCTCTCAAAAAAGAGAAAGATAATCAATTGAGTGAGGGAAATCAGAAAGATCATTTTCGTAAGGGACAAGCCGAAGTAATTGCCTATTATCCTCTCCAAGGGGAGCAAGTGATTTCATCTGTAAAAGAAATCATGACACAGGATATTAAGGAAAATCTGGAAGACAAGGAAAATTTAGTTTTTTATTATACGGAGAAACAGGATTCGACTTTAAAAGGGATTGTTAACCGAAGTGTGATGAAACAAGTCTATGATTTAACTTCGTCAAAAGTTGAAGAGACTGAAAAAACTAGTCTGGCAAAAGTCCATTTGACAGAAAATGGTAAACCTTTTACACTTGATCAATTATTTTCAGATCCTAGTAAAGTCAAAGAGCAGTTGTTAAAAGAAATCACCTCTTTCTTACAGGATAAGAAATTGGACCAAGAAAAGATTGATCAAGTTGTTAAAGGCTTCTCTGAACAAGACTTGTCTGCATGGAATTTTGATTACAAGGATAGTCAGATTATCCTTTATCCAAGTCAGTCAGTTGAAAATCTAGATGATATTGCCTTACCAGTATCTAGTTTCTTTGATGTAGTACAATCCTCTTATTTATTAGACAAGGATGCCGAACTTTATAAGGCTTATTATGAAAAGAAAAACCAAAAAGTGGTAGCTCTAACTTTTGATGATGGACCAAATCCTGCAACGACAAATCAAGCATTAGATACACTTTCTAAGTATGGTATCAAGGCAACTTTCTTTGTTTTAGGTAAGAATGTTTCTGGAAATGAAGAGATTTTGAAACGCATGAAATCGGATGGCCATGTTATTGGAAACCATAGTTGGAGTCATCCAGTGCTTTCAAAACTTTCACTTGACGAAGCTAAAAAACAGATTACTGATACTGAGGATGCGCTAACTAAAGTGTTGGGTTCTAGTTCCAAACTTATGCGTCCGCCTTATGGAGCCATTACAGACGACATTCGAAATAGCCTTGATTTGAGTTTTATTATGTGGGATGTGGATAGTCTGGATTGGAAGAGTAAGAATGAAGCAGCAATTTTGACAGAGATTCAACGTCAAGTTCGTAATGGTTCGATTATCTTAATGCATGATATCCATGCTGAAACAGTCAATGCTTTACCAAAGATTATAGATTATCTAAAAGAGCAAGGATATCACTTTGTCACAGTTCCTGAAATGCTTAATTCACGATTAAAAGCACATGAACTATTCTATGACCGTGATCAGTAAGACTTTTGCTGAATAACTAATTAAATCGTAAGTAATTTTTCAATAAATAAATTTAGTCTTGTATTAATCGAGGCTAAATTTTTTTATGTTTAAATCTCATGATAGGATTGGTTAATATTACAATTTTGTTACAAAATAATATTTTGATAGAATTTTCAGATAATTTGGTATATAATACTTTTAATTTAAATAAAAAGGAGTGATTTTATGGGAGATTGCAAAGATTTTTGTCCTAACAAGTACCAAATAGCAACAATTTTTCTGCTAACGGTCTTTGCTTTCGGATTTGCTTTCGCACAGGTTAGTGCCGATGAGGGAAAATTTGAAACATCCAATCAAGTTACACGTACTGTAACGACTAATAAATTAGATGATTCAAATAAGCTTGCATCACCAGTCACGGCTGACAAGAATGCTCTAAATTCTTCTTCGAAAGAAAAAACAGAAGTGATAGAGTCATTAAAACAAGATGATTCTATCGAGTATAGAGATAATAAGTCAGACAAGGATTTAACCACACAGAAAGAAACGACTGCTATAAAAAGTGAAGAGAAGAAGGAAGAATCAGCAGTGAAAAGTAATTCTTCTTCAGAAAGCATACAATCACAGTCGTTATCTCAAGGTGGACATAAAGAAAAGCCGAACAGTATCTCCAGTAATGAAATTATTACTGTCCCTAAAACCTGGGAAGCAGGACATAAAGGACAAGGAACTGTAGTCGCTGTTATAGATTCAGGTCTTGATTTGAATCATGAGGTTTTGCGTATTTCTGATCCGTCAAAGGCGAAATTTAAAAATCAGGATGATATCGAAAAAGCTAAAAAGGCTGCTGGTATTGACTATGGGAAATGGTACAGTGACAAAGTAGTATATGCTTATGATTACTTTGATGGAACTGATAATATAAAAGAGGCTGAAAAAGAGTCTCATGGAATGCACGTTACTGGAATTGTAGCTGGAAATCCTGTTAATAAAGCACCGAATTCTGAGAAGGTTTACGGGGTGGCGCCAGAAGCTCAAATTATGTTTATGAGAGTTTTTTCAGACAGAGATAAAACTACAGCCTCTGCCCTTTATGTAAAAGCTATTGATGATGCTGTTGCATTAGGTGCAGATGTGATCAATATGAGTTTGGGTGCAGGTGCGGGTTCAACGGTAGATGCTGGTTCAGATATCATTGATGCAGTAAAAAGAGCACGCGCTAAAGGAGTATCTGTTGTTATCGCTGCAGGTAATAGTAATACTTTCGGTAGAGGTTTTTCACAACCATTGGCAGCAAATCCTGATTATGGTCTTGTCGGAAATCCCTCTACAGTGGAAGATTCAATTTCTGTTGCTTCTATTAATAATAAAATTCTAACTACTGAAGTCTTTGAAGTAAAAGGTTTAGAAAATGACGCTACCCTTGATTATGGTAAGTTTGATTTTAATAGACCTGAAACAGAAAAAGATTTTGAAAACGGGAAAGAATACGAATATGTAGCAGCGGGTATTGGTCGTGAAGAAGATTTTGCTAATATTGATGTAAGAGGCAAGTTAGCACTGATTCAACGTGGTAAAATTAATTTTTCTGATAAGATTAAAAATGCTCTTCAACATGGTGCAGCTGGAGTTTTAATTTATAACAACGTTGAAGGTGCAAATGTTAGTATGTCTGTTACAGGTGATGCTAAGAAAATCCCATCTGTCTTTATTTCAAAACATTATGGTGAAATTCTTAAGTCTGGTCAGTATAAAATTGTCTTTAATCACAAGATGGATAATCGTAAATCAGATGTTGCAGACCAATTGTCAGATTTTTCAAGTTGGGGAGTTACAACAGATGGACAATTGAAACCAGATGTTACTGCACCTGGTGGAAATATCTATTCATCATTTAACGATAATAGCTATGGAAGTATCAGTGGAACAAGTATGGCGGCTCCTCATGTAGCTGGTGTCGCAGCATTAGTCAAAGAATATTTAGCAAAGAAACATCCTGAATTATCAGCTAGTCAAATTTCAGAGATTGTAAAAGCTTTAATTATGTCTACTGCAAAACCACATTTTAATAAACAAACTGGAGCCTATACTTCTCCACGTCAGCAAGGTGCTGGCGTAGTTGACACGATGGCGGCAACAAGCACAGATTTATTTGTAACAGGTGCAAATAACTATCCAAGTGTTACTCTTGGCAATGTTGGTGATAAATTTACCTTTGAAGTTACAATTCATAATATTTCGGATAAAGACCAAACACTGAAGATGATTGTAAATACAAATACGGACGAAGTTACTGAAGGGAAATTCACTCTCCGTCCACGAAAACTAACTGAAACAGTTTGGCCTGAAGTAACTGTGAAAGCTCATAGTACGAAGACGGTAACAGTTAGTGTAGATACAAGTAAGTTTACTGAAGAACTTAGCAAAATAATGCCAAATGGTTATTTTCTAGAAGGATTTGTTAGATTTGTTAATCCTGCAGATGATGGTTCTGTTATTGGTTTACCATTTATGGGATTTAAGGGAGAATTCCAAAATCTACCTGCAATTGAAAAACCAATTTATCAATTGATTAAGGAAGGAAACAGTGGATTTTACTCTGAAATTGATAAAGATAATCCAGGAATTTCACCTTCAGACGATGCAACTTATTTAACAAGTTCTGAAAATGATGTAAATGTTTTAAAAGCAGAGCGTCAAGGAAGTCGAGTGACTGTACTCGGAGTGAAACAAGATGCTGAAGGAAAATACCATCTACAATTAGATGAAAAGGGGAACATCCGCCTTGCTATCTCGCCAAATGAGGATGGTAATAAAGATTCTGTTAAATTTAAAACTCTTGTCTATAGAAATTTGGTAAATCTTCGTGCGACGGTTTATGATTCTTCGGATACAACACACAGTCAGCCTATTTGGCAAAGTCGTCCAACAGACCTTGTAAAAAATTATTTTGATGGCGATACTAGAAATCCAAGAAGTTACATTTTAGATAAAACAGCTTGGGGAGGACAGGATTCTAATGGAAATCGAGTTTCTGATGGAATTTATGACTATGTTATTAGTTATAAGCCAGATGTCCCTGGAGCTGAGGAACAATATACAACATTTAAAATTCAAATCGATACACAAAAACCTCTGATTACTTCGGGATATATTCGTTCTCAAAAAGATCAAGAACAATTTATAGCTCGTAAACCTCAGGATGTAGGAAATGGCGGAATTCTTCTAGAAAAAGTCTTTTATATTCGTCCTTCTGAAAATAGAGAAGCGACAGATTCAGAAATCGAACAGTATCAAATTATCAAACAAAATGAAGATGGTAGTTATACACTTCCTAAGAACGTTGATAAATCGAAAATCTTCTATTATGTAGAAGACTTTGCGGGAAATGTAGATTTTATATCTCTCAAAGATCTTGTAGGTGAAGAAAATAGTGGTCGTGTAAAAATTGCTATACTAAACAATAAAACCAAGGATGAGATTGATACAACTTATGTTTATCGCATTAAAAATAGCGAAGGTCAATATGTAACCGTTGATAAGTCAAAAGATATTAATTTCTTGAAATTTGGGCATTATGTTGCAGAAATTTTTAGCTATGACCGTACAGAGTTGAAATTTGTGAGTGCTCTATCGAAGGAATTTGATTTAACGAAAGAAAATAGTTTTCAAACTATTACCTTCTTGGCTAACAAAATGAAATATGCCCCAGTAACGGTTGGCTTTAATCAAGCTGTTCCTGGAACTACAACGATTACTTTAGTAGGTGAAGACGGTCAGAGTCAAGTCTTGCCAGCTGAAACATATGGTAAACATTCTTATGGTAAGAAAGTGGTTACTGGTGAATATAAAGTTCTTGTAAATCTATCAAACGGTTATGAATTACTTGATAATCTTCAACCATTTAAAGTTCTGTTTGGTAAAAATAATGTTTTGTCACTTTCAGTTGTTTCTAAGTTAGCTCTGATTGCAGCTTTAAATAAACAAATGGAAGTAGTTAAAACTCCGAGATATTATAATACAAAACAGAAGTTAAAAGAGATTTTTGATCAAAGTGTCAAAGATGCGCAACTAGCATTGGTAAGTAAATTTAACCAAGATAAAATTGACCAAATTGTTAAGGCTTTAGAGTCTGCTATGCAAACATTGGATGGTAAGGAATCTGATATCACATCATTGAAGAATGCCATTAAAGCATATGCTGAGACAGTTAAAAAAGGTAAATATATAAATTCTGATCAAGAACGCAAAGGTCAATATGATCGTGAATTTAAACTTTTGGCATTATTGATTACAAAAGATTTGATAACTCAAGATGAAATTGACCGTCTATTGACCACTTTCTTGCAAGCACAAGACCAACTGAATGGTAAAGAAACAGATTTCATGAGCCTAAAAAATGTTATCGTGGATGAAGTGAAGTTCCAAGAAAAAGATCCAAGATTTTTGACAGCTAGCAAAGAGGAGAAAGATGCATATAATCTTATTTTCAACAAAGCTAAGCTACTTTTGGAAAATGCAGAAGCTAGTCAAGCAGAGATTAATGCCGTAATCAATGCTCTAAAAGAGACGGCTGTAAAACTTAAGGCTAATAAGGTAGAGATTCCAACCAAACCAGTTGTAGCAGTTAAGCCAGTTGATCCAACTAAAGCCGTTGCACCAGTTAAGCCGGTTGATCCAACTAAAGCCGTTGCACCAGTTGATCCAA